>JAGAEK010000124.1 GCA_017828835.1 Oscillospiraceae bacterium
AAGAGCATCATTGATAATCAGAAACTAACGGGGTGACGAAAATGAAAAATACGTTCGGGAACAATATTTCCGTAACGCTGTTCGGCGAGAGCCACGGCAAAGAGATCGGCGCGATACTTGACGGAGTTGCGGCAGGCGTAAAGATCGACGAAAATTATATTGCATCGAAGCTCGCGCTCAGAAAACCGTCGGGTATCATCTCGACCGCAAGGCGTGAAGAAGATAAGTTCCGTATCGTCAGCGGCGTTTTCAACGGTTACGCAACCGGAACGCCGATCTGTATTCTCATAGAAAACGCGGATACTCACAGTTCGGATTATTCGGAAACGCGTTTTATTGCCCGGCCTGGACACGCGGATTACACGGCGTTTATAAAATACCACGGTTTTGAAGATTATCGCGGCGGAGGACATTTCAGCGGACGTCTGACGGCGCCTATCGTAGCTGCGGGCGCGATAGCGCAGTACATGCTCGAATCGAAAGGAATTTACGTAGGCACGCATATTTCGCGGTGTGCGGGAATAGCGGATAGAGAGTTTGATAATTTGAAGGAAGATATTGAAAGTCTTTCGAGCCTTGATTTCGCGGTACTTGACGGAAAAGCCGGGGAGAAGATGAAAGTCGAGATAATGAAAGCGGCGAATGACGGTGACAGTGTCGGGGGAATAATCGAAACGGCAGTTGCAGGTATTCCTGCGGGCGTCGGGGAACCCTGGTTTGATTCTGTTGAGAGCGTTTTGTCGCATATATTGTTTTCAATACCCGCTGTAAAAGGTGTGGAATTCGGATGCGGATTTGCGTTTGCCGACAAACGCGGAAGTGAAGCCAACGATCCGTTTGAGATCAAAAACGGATCGGTCAAAACAAAAACGAACAACAACGGCGGTATCAACGGCGGTATCACGAACGGTATGCCGATCGTTTTCAGATGCGCGATAAAGCCGACGCCGTCGATATATAAAGAACAGAGTACGGTCGATTTCAAAGAAAATAAAGATACTATGCTGAAAATCAAGGGCAGACACGATCCCGCGATACTTCACAGAGCGAGAGTAGTCGCTGATTCCGTGACGGCGCTTGCTTTGAGCGATCTGCTTGCCGCGCGGTACGGAACGGAATATTTCGGAGGAGGCGCGGCGGAGTGAAAACGCTTGAATACGGGCTGATCGGAGAACACCTCGGCCACAGCTTTTCACCGATCATACATTCCGAGATCGCCGACTACAGATATGAACTTTGCGAACTTGTGCCGGAAGAATTGGAAGGCTTTTTAAAAAGCGCCGGTTTTAAGGGAATAAACGTAACGATACCATATAAAAAATCCGTGATACCTTTTCTCGACGAACTGAGCGACGAGGCAAAAAGAATAGGCGCGGTCAACACTATTGTATGTAAAGGTGGTAAGCTTTACGGGTATAATACCGATTATTTCGGCTTAAAATGTCTTGCAAAACGGCTCGGGACTGGATTTGAAGGGAAAAAAGTTTTGTTGCTCGGAACGGGCGGCGCGAGCAGAGCGGCGTTTGCCGTTGCGGAGGATCTCGGAGCTGCCGTAATACTTAAAGTCAGCCGGAATAAAAAAGAAGGAGCAGTCAGCTATGACGAGGCGTATTCCATCCACTCGGATGCCGATATCATAATAAACACCACGCCTGTCGGGATGTTCCCGGACGGCGACGGGTGTCCTATAGATATTTCGAAATTTACGAAGTTATCCGGCGTTATTGATCTTATATACAATCCGCTTCGCACTAGACTTGTTTTGAGCGCGAAAAAGCGCGGTATACCGGCTGAGGGCGGATTATATATGCTTATTGCGCAGGCGGTACGGGCGTCTTGTCTGTTTTTGGGAAAAGAGCCGACGGACGATCTGAACGACGCCGTTTACCAAAAAATCTTGCGTATGAAGGAGAATATCGTTTTAACCGGGATGCCGCGGTCGGGGAAATCCACGATTGGAAAGATACTTGCCGAAAAGCTTTGTTGCAAGCTGTCAGATACGGATTGCCTGATAACAGAAAAAGAAGGGCGAAAAATAACGGATATTTTCGCCGAGGACGGCGAAAGTTATTTCAGAAAGATCGAAACCGAGGTAATCGGAGAAGTTTCGCAGGATACCGGCAAGATCATATCCGTCGGAGGCGGTGCGATACTTTCGGAAGAAAACGAAATACTTTTAAAACGTAACGGTAAAGTGATATTCATAGACCGTCCGCTCGACGAACTTTTGCCGACGGATGACCGACCTCTTGCGAATGATGCGGGAAAGATCGAAAAGCTTTTTGAAAAACGGTATCCGATCTACAAAGCGAAGAGCGATATCAGGATAATAAACAACAAGAGCGCCGAAAACGCCGCGGAAAGGATAATTGACAGAATGGACGGAAAGATAAAGATCCTTGTAATGAACGGACCTAATCTCAATATGCTCGGGATACGCGAGCCGGATATCTACGGATACGTGACCTACCGCAAGCTTTGCGAAAAAATAAATTCTTACTGTGGAGAACGAGGTGTTGCGGTCGAAATTTATCAGTCGAATCACGAGGGCGATCTTGTCGATAAAATTCAGGAAGCTTACGGAGCGTTCGACGGGATCGTCATCAATCCCGGAGGATATACTCATACGAGCGTTGCGATACCGGATGCGATAAAAGCGGTGTCGATACCGACGGTCGAAGTCCATATTTCAAAAGTGGACGAGAGGGAAGATTTCAGACGAATAAACTATATCCGCCCGGTTTGCATAGACACTGTTGCCGGGTTTGGGATAGAAGGATATTTCAAAGCGATAGATCTGCTTGTAAAGGAGCTTTGGAGATGACAGTAACGTTTCAGCCGTCGGTGGCTCAAGGCGAGATCGCGGCGCCGCCGTCAAAGAGCATGGCGCACCGGCTTTTGATCTGTGCGGGACTTGCAGAGGGGGAAAGTGTGATTTCAAACGCGGATCCTTCCGAAGATATTCTTGCGACGGTCGATTGCCTGAACAAGCTCGGGGCGTATGCACGATATTGCGAAAAAGAAAGAGCGGTTACCGAGCGCGGGACAGATCTTCGGAACGTTTTCGAGGGAGCAGTACTCAACTGCCGCGAATGCGGAAGTACGCTGAGGTTTTTTATTCCGCTTTGTCTTTTGAACGGCGGGGCTTACGTTTTGACGGGAAGCGAGCGACTCTTCAATCGACCGCTTTCCGTATATGAAACGATTTGCCGCGCACAGGGACTTCGATTTGAGCAAAACGGGAACCGACTTACGGTATCCGGAAAGTTGAAGTCGGGTGAATATGAGGTCGCGGGGAACGTGAGCAGTCAGTTTATAAGCGGACTTCTTTTTGCGCTGCCGCTTCTTGACGGCGACAGTAAGATCAAAATAATACCGCCGATCGAGAGCAAACCGTATATTCTCATGACGATGCAGGCGCTCGAAGTATTCGGGGTAAAAGCGGATTTTGAGGACGAGACGACGGTTACGGTCAAAGGGAACTCGCGATATACCGCGAAAAACGTTACGGTCGAGGGTGACTTTTCGAACGCCGCGTTTTTCGATGCGTTCAACGTGATAGGCGGAACGGTTTCGGTATCGGGACTTTCTGAAAACAGCCTGCAGGGAGACAAAATTTACAGACGTTATTTCCGTTTGCTTAAAAGCGGATTTTCCGAGATCGACGTTTCGGATTGTCCGGATCTGGCACCGGTTTTGATGGCGATTGCCGCGGTTTTGAACGGTGCGAAGCTTACGGGAACGAAACGGTTGAAAATAAAGGAAAGCGACCGCGGAGCCGCAATGGCGGAGGAACTTTCAAAATGCGGCGTGAGTACCGTTTTGAAAGAAAATGAGATCACGGTCTATCCGGGAGCGGAAGCTCCGAAAGAAATGCTTTACGGCCACAACGATCACCGGATAGTGATGGCGCTTTCGGTCTTACTTTCAAAACTCGGCGGAAAGGTCGAGGGAGCGGAAGCGGTCAAAAAGAGTTTTCCGGATTTTTTTGACAGACTGCGTACTGTCGGTATTCAATTATCAAAGGATGTGTTGTTATGAAGGGATGGATAAGCAAAGACAATATCCTCATCGTAGGACTCGGACTTATGGGCGGAAGCTACGCGAGAGGATTAAAGCGGCTCGGATACCGCATCGAAGCGATAGATACAAGGCGTGAGTCGATAGATTACGCGCTTCAAAACGGTATAATAGACGAGGGGTTCTGCTATCCCGACGAGACGGCGATACGCAAGGCGGACGTTATAATTTTCGCGCTTTATCCGGAGCTTTTGAAAAGCTGGATCGAAGAGCAGCAGCACCTGTTCAAATACGGGCTTATTATAACCGACGTGACCGGAGTCAAGAGCTGCATAGTCTATGATATTCAGAATATACTCCGGTCGGACGTGGAGTTTATCGCGTCGCATCCCATGGCGGGCCGCGAGGTCTACGGGGTCGAAAATTCGGATGACGGTATATTCAGGGGAGCAAACTTTATCGTAGCGCCGACAGAAAAAAACACGGAAACGGCGATTGAATGGTGCTGCGGGCTCGGAAAGATACTCGGTTTCCGCAAGATATCCGTTCTGACGCCCGAAGAGCACGACGATATGATCGGATTTGTTTCTCAGCTGACGCACGTTATCGCTGTGAGTTTGATGACCTGCAACGACAACACGAATCTTGTGGATTACACAGGCGACTCGTTCCGTGATCTGACGAGGATCGCGAGCATAAACGAAGATATGTGGTCGGAACTGTTTTTGCTGAACAAAAAATATCTTTTGCACCATATGGACGCGTTTATTTTCGAGATGTCGTCGTTTCGTGATTTTCTTGCGGCGGACGACAGAGAGAGTTTAAAAGAGAAGATGCGTCTTTCGACCGAGAGACATTCGTATTTTAATAAAAAATAAAAAGAGGTAACAGCTTATGAATATGGAGTTCAAAAGAAAGCTCGCGATCCCCATGGAAGTCAAAGAACTGTATCCGCTGACGGGGAACATAGGCAATATAAAGGAAAAACGCGACGTTGAGATCAAAAATATTTTTTCAGGCAAAGAAGACAAGATGATATTTATTATCGGACCGTGTTCGGCGGACAATGAAGACAGCGTTCTGGATTACATGACGCGGCTTGCGCGTCTTCAGGAAGAGGTCGCGGATAAGATATTTTTCATTCCCCGCGTCTACACTAACAAACCGAGAACGACCGGCGACGGATATAAGGGACTTCTGCATCAGCCGGATCCCGACGGGAAACCCGATATGTTCAAAGGTATCATCGCGACGAGAGAATTACATATGAAGGTCGTTTCCGAAACGGGGCTTACCTGTGCGGACGAGATGCTTTATCCCGAGAACTACAAATATCTTGACGACATACTGTCTTACGTCGCGATCGGTGCGCGTTCCGTCGAGGACCAGGAACACCGTCTGACTGCGAGCGGTATGGACGTTCCGGCGGGTATGAAGAACCCGACGAGCGGAGATCTCGGAGTTATGATGAATTCGATACACGCAGCGCAGAACAGCCATACCTTTATATACAGAGGGTGGGAAGCGACGTCGGCGGGAAATCCGTTTGCCCACGCGATACTTCGCGGCTACACCAACAGCAAAGGCGAGCACCATCCGAACTATCATTATGAAGATATCATTCTGCTTTGCGATATGTATGAAAAGAGGAGCGAGCTTGTCAATCCCGCGGTCATAATCGACACGAACCACGAAAATTCCGGTAAAAATCCGTTTGAACAGCCGCGTATAATAAAGGAAGTGTTGAGCAACTGCCGTTACAATCCGAGGATCAAAAAGATAATCAAAGGGTTTATGGTCGAGAGCTACATAGAGGACGGCAGTCAAAAGATAGGCGACGGGTGTTACGGCAAATCGATCACCGACGCGTGTCTCGGATGGGAGAAGACCGAAAAGCTCATTCGGGATATCGCCGAAATACTTTAACGGAGCAACTCTGAGTATAAGGCCTTGACGCCGAAAGTTTTGAAAAGCGTCCGTTTTAAAGGTAAATATAAGGTGTAAACTAAATTCAAATCCGGTAATGTGAAGATTGTTTGCAAAACTTGTATATTTCAAAAATCTTCCGACAATACCGGATTTTTATTTTTAAAATTGATTTGAACAATGACATTTTTCGAACCAAATAAAGAGAAATTGCTGTTTCGAAGGTTTGAGGGTATAATAAGGTCAGAAAAAAATACCGTGAGGTTTTTGATGTTTATCCGTCTAATAAGTGAAAGGACGTAAAAAGTACCTTTCGGAAAGGAGCGGCCTTATGGATAACGGCGCAAGTAGCTACCGCCGGTTTCTTGAAGGCGACGAGAGTGGATTTGTCGAAATAGTGAGAGATTATAAAGACGGTCTTATTTTCTATCTGAACAGTTTTGTGAAAAATATTTCGGTCGCC
>JAGAEK010000125.1 GCA_017828835.1 Oscillospiraceae bacterium
CCTGAAATATATTTTCCGTATTTGCAAGACTTATCATACCGATTACCGTTATGGCTCCGAATATCAACAATATTGCAATAATTTTAATGATATAGCGTTTCCGAACTTTCATTCTGTCACCTCATATCATATAAATTACGCTGACCGCGAACATCGCGATACAAATCACGGTCTTCACGGTATTCTGCGCCGATTTCGACTTTTCGCCGAGCTTGTTCAATAAATACCAGCCCGCTACTGCTCCTATAACTATCGGAACGATCCATGACCCCAAAAATATCCGCTTTATTTCGTCTCCGGCAAAACTTTTTCCAAATCCCGCCATACTCAAAAACAGATTTTTTATTCCGGTAAACGACTTTCCCGAAAGAAACGCAAATCCTATAAACCAACCCGCACCCGTTATGATTTTCGCAAGTCTGACCGGGAGCTTTGATATTTTTTTCTCTAACCAAAACCTTTCCGCAACACTAACCGCCGTCAAATATATCAAAAAAACCACGCTGCTCTCAAAGATACCGAACCATTCGCTCCAGAAAAAGCACGCCGCCAGCCATACCGCGAACGTTTTGATGACGTTCCGAACCGAAACCTCCGAACTTTTCAAACACGCAGTTAAGTAATTTTCGTTAAAATCCGAAACCGATTTATTATACCGCCCTAAAAAGTCTCTCATATTCCCACTCGAAAACGGCTTTTCAAAATTTTCAGGCAGTTCCATCCCGAACATTCTCCCGATACCTCTCGCCATATCCGAATACCCCGACAGCATGAAAAAATTTCCGGCAATGAAAAACACTACCGCACACCAAGCCTCCGAAAATCCGCCCGATATTGCGCTTTCGTACACGGATCTATAGCACCATATCGCCGAATCCGCAATAAATATCTTCTTGAAAAGTCCTGTCGAAAACAGCTTGAAGCCTTCCCATATATTCAAAAGCGTAACGTTTTTTCCGTAAAGTTCGCTGCGAAATTCGCTCCAGCGAACCACCGGTCCCGCTTGCGCTTTGAAAAACAAGGTCGAAAATAAACAAAAATCCCCGATATTTCTGTTATGTGCCGCTTCTTTACCATTATACGCGTCTATTATATATCCCGTCGTCGTAAACGCGTAGACCAAAAATCCGATCGGAACCAGATAATTCGTCGTACCCTCGATATATATCAAAACCGAAATTCCGACTGTGTTTTTCAAAATGATGACCGCCGCAGTCGAAAATTTTATCCAAAGCTTTCTCGTCCGCGATATCAAAACTCCGCTGAAAAAATCAATTACGACAAACAACGCAAGTATCAGTACCGATTTTCGAAAAATCAAAATATACACTGCCGAATTTATAAAAAGCAGTGTAATATTTCTGTATTTTACCGGCGTTAACACATGAGCGATAACCGCTATCGGCAACACGATAAAAATAAACGCGATATTTGTCATCAAAATTCCTTTCTAAAGTTTTTCGACCATATCTTTAAATTCTTCTGCAGTCATCAGAATATTGACTATATCCAAAAGCGCGTTTGCCGAAATATATTCCGGCAGTTCAAGCTTTTCCAGTACCTTCCTGCGCTTTTCAAAACTGTTTTCCCGCCCGCTCAATCCGAGCTCGTACATATCGTATTTCGTGAGCTTTTCTTTCTCTTCGTCCGCGGCGCTTTTCTCTCCGAGCACTCCCGCGTTTTCAAGTGCTTTAACTATGACTTCGACCGGCATTCCCTCGACCCCGATCTTTCCTTCCTTTCCCGGAGCTATTTTTCTTTTTTCTTTTCCGGAAACGTCCGGAATATAAGCATGCTTGATCTTATCGACCGGTGCGAACGAGCTTATGTATCTTCGGATCTTAAATCCCGCCGCGTCAGAATCCGTCAATATCACTATCCCCTTCGTCTCCGCAAGCTTTCTGATCATAGCCCGCATATCACGATTTTTGAAAATGCCGAATCCGTCGGTCTGTATTATCAATCCGTCAACTATCGACGCAAGTTTGATCTTATCGTATTTTCCTTCAACTATGATCGCCTGTTCAACTTTATACATTTTCTACTTCTTTCTGCTGTCAAAAAGCTTCGTTATCATTCTCTGTAATACTACCGTTTTATCGATGCCGCTGCCTTTGAGCGCAATATCGGCGTCTCTTATCACAAAAAGGCTATCCTCGATACTTTTCAGTGAAAACGATGCGCAATCTCTTATCGCGTTTTCCACTCGAAACGCCGTCCCTTTATATTCGTAAAGTCTGAGTATATCATCTTTGCCTTTTCTGTTTTCCACTGCTGTTTTTGCTCGATACATATCGATATAAAGCCCGGCAAGCGCCGCAGTTATCGCCACCGGCTCCGTTTTTCTCCAAAGCAGTTCGTCAAGTATCTTCATACTTCTTTTATAATTTCCGCGTGCTATCGCATTCGTCATGTCATATATACTGCTTTCAAGTACGGGAACCGTATAAGTATCTATATCTTCTTTCGTGATTTTTGTCTTTCCTTCCGATTTTGCCGCAACTCCGAGCTTTTCTATCTCTCCCGAAAGAATATACATATCGTTCCCGCATCTTTCGGTAAAATATCTCGCAGCGTCCGGAGATATATCGCATCCTTTTTTGTTGATTTCATATTTTATGAATTTTACGATATCCTTATCGTCTCTCTTTAATATTTCCGCGACTCCGCCCGTTTTGCCGATCTTTTTCGCCGCATTCGTAACCCCTGCGCTTTTGCGTACTTTCTTGTCTGCGATAAAATTCTTAAAAATAATAACGGTAAAATCGGGAATACCGTCGAGCATCTCGAAAAATTTCTCCGCGGACGCCGTTCCGAGATTGTAAAACGCAAGATTCTCGACAATGATACATTTTCTCAAAGACAACCATGGCGGCGTTATCGCTTCACGCATTATGTCGTCGATATCCGAATTCTCGTCGAACTTTACCGTTCCGAATTCCGCCCCGTCTTCTCCTGTCACTGCCGACTTCAGTTTTTCAGAGTAATAATCCGTCAGATATTTTTCATCTCCGTAGAGCCAATACACTCTCAGCGGAGACTTTTCTTTTACGTGCGCGGCAAATGCCGCTTCATCCGAAAATATCATAAAGTCCTCCCGAAGCTTTTCTGATCTTACCGTTATTTATATAAAAATCAATATTATTTCCGTTTTCGATCAACAAATTTTCCATATTGATCAACATGTTGTCCTGCAAATTATAATAAACCGCGATGCCGTTTCTGAACCGCTCCGCGTTTTCCGGTATAACTGCGTCGAATATGACCAGATCCGCGTCGACCGTATCCGACATATTAAGTATATCGTATTTTTCGGATATATACAATATCTTTATCCCGCCCGCCTCTATCATCCATACGCCGTTTGAAATTTCTTTAATTTCCGCTCCCCCGACGGTTATTTTCATTCCGCTTTCAATACCGATCAATTCTCCGCCGCAGTTTTTTATCAGTTTTTCATTATCGGCAACCTCTTTCTTCACAAGAATCTTATCATATTTCCCGTATTGCGTCAGTTTATAGGTTTCTTTCTCTTTCCCGAGCGCTATTACCGCGTCACCGACGTTTTCTCCCTTCAGATTCCTGCTTAAATAATATGCGTCGCCGCTGCTTCTCAACGTCGAAATACCTACGCCGCGATTCTCGCTCTCAACGATCATACCGACCGACTTGTCCAGTCCGCTCACCGTTATTTTTGTAACTCCGTTCATGGAAATACCGTAAGAAAGTATTCCCGCCGCTAAAACTATAACGCTTATTATCGCGGCATACCGGAAATGCTCCTTTCTCTTTTTCAATATCATCAAAATCAGAAAAATTATCGAGAACGACGCCACCCATATCTTTATATATCCGTACCCGACAAAAATCCCCGAATAAGGCAATCTTGAAAATATCCCCGCTACCCACTCCACCAAAGCCGCCGTTATTCCCGCTATGAATCCAAACGCTTCCGCTATAAAATGCAGAAAAGGCACAAACGCCAAAAGTTCGGAAAGTATACCGAAAATAATTATAACCGGTACAAACGGCGCCGTTATCAGATTAGTGATCAGCGCGTAACTTTGCACTCTTTCAAAAAATATAACCGTGATCGGGACCGTGAACATTATCGCAGACACAGACGCCGCAAAAACTCCGATCAATGCCTTCCTTATCTTTTCAAAGGGCAGTTTCCTCGTTGAATACACAATTTTGTCAGATATTTTCTCTGAAAGTAAAAATATACCTACCGTCGCCGAAAACGAAAGATAAAACGATACCGACAGTACCGACTCCGGATCGAATATCATTATGACCGCCGCCGCAAGTCCTATCGAATTAAACTCTTCGCTTTCATAGCCCAGTCCGTTCGCCGCCATCGCCGTCGTCAGCATTATCGCAGACCTCACCGCGCCTATTTGGAATCCGACGATAACCGTATAGATCCAAACTCCCGCAATAATTATCCATGACGACCTTCTCTTTTTGAATCCCAGTGCGGACAGAAGAAAGTAGATAGCTCCCGCCACTACCGAAAGATGCATCCCCGAAACCGCAAGCACGTGCGAGATCCCGCTGTTGATAAATTCTTCCTTGATCTCGTATGACGAATTTCGTATTCCGAGCGTCATTTCAGCAACGATATCGCCCTGATATTTCGGCAGTATCCTTTTTATATTGTCGTACATTTTATCTCGAAAACGCATCAACGAAACGTATATTCCGTTCCCTGCGTCTGTATTTTCAATGTTCTTCAAAAATCCGTTCACGCTTATCCCGTTGTTTTCAGTTATATCGGAAATATTAGCGTTCGCTTTGTTTGCCGCATACAGCTTGACTCTGCACGTTACGTTGTCGTACAGACTGACGTCCGGAACGTTATAACTGTAAACGTTTATTTTCGTACCTGACGGCATATCTCCTCTGCCGTCGCTTATAACCTTAAAACGTTTTGTTCCGTCCGAATAATCCGTTTCAGTAACAGTCCCGCTCACGGTTACCTCTTTTCCGAGCGATCTCAAGACCGGATAACATTTTAATTCGACCCTCGCCGCTCCCAACAGCGCAAATACCGCAGCAGATATAAAAACCGTCAGCATAATATTCCTTGCCGTTTTGACTTTTATAAAAACTCCGGCTATTACCGAAAATACGGCCGCGGCTATCGCAATGACAACTCCGGCATAACTTCCCGAAAACAAAACGACCGCCATCGTTACAAGGCTCGTCGCTCCTATAACAATAAACGGTCGTCTCATTTTTATTATCCTTTCGCTCATCGAGCTTTTTTATTTCTTCACGTCAACCGGGAGGCCATGCAAGCTCTCTTCCCGCCAATACGTGAAAATGCAGATGCCTTACACTCTGTCCTCCGTCTTTTCCGACGTTGCTGACGATTCTGTATCCTTGAGTGATCCCAAGTTCATACGTTATCTCCGCAATCTTTTGAAAAACGTGCGCTACGATCGCTGAATTGCTTTCGTCGATCCTGTCCGCTCCGTCGATATGCTCCTTCGGTATCACGAGAAAATGCACCGGTGCCTGCGGTTCGATATCGTAAAACGCAAGGATCTTTTCGTCTTCATATATTTTCTTCGACGGGATCTCTCCGGACGCTATTTTACAAAATATACAATCCATTTTTTTCTCTCCTTTCCCGAATTTTTGTTTTTATTTATTAACCGAGTATATTTTTGACTGTTTGCGCTATATTTTCAGCGGCATTTTTCAGCGCGTTTCTGTCAGATGCACCGCCCATTGCAGCGTCGGCTTTTCCGCCGCCTTTTCCTCCCGCCGCAACGCAAATAGCTTTAACGATCTTTCCGGCGTCCGCTCCGGCCGCAACGGCATCCTTGCCGCAAACCGTATACACAGTCGATTTTTCTTCTCCGAAAGATACCAAAACCGCAACTATGTCCGCCGCTTTATCTTTCAATCCGTCGCCGAGCGTTCTTAACGTATCGGCGTTCGAATTTTCAAAACACTTTGCAACGACTCTGTATTTACCGACCTGCGTCGCTCTTGAAACTATATCTCCCGCCTGCATCTGTGCGATCTTCGCACCGAGCGCGGCAATTTCTCTGTCTTTTGCCTTTAATTCACCCGCCAACGCGATCGACTTTGTCGGCAGATCATATATATTTCCTATCTTCAGACTGTCCGCTGTTTTTTCCGCAATATCTTTCAATTCTTCAATAAGTCTCAAAGTACCTTCGCCTGTTGTGGCTTCGATCCTTCTTATTCCCGCCGCCGCAGACGTCTCCGATATTATCTTGAACAGCCCGAGTTTCGCCGTGTTTTCAACGTGCGTACCTCCGCAGAGTTCTATCGACTCTCCGCCGATATTCACAACTCTGACGATATCGCCGTATTTTTCTCCGAATAATGCCGTCGCTCCCAAAGCTTTTGCGTCGTCTATCTTCATTTCTCTGCGGTCAACGTCTATAGCTCTGAGTATCATATCGTTGACGATCGCTTCAGTTTTCTCGATTTCCTGCCGTGTCATTGCCGCAAAATGAGAGAAATCGAATCTGCACCTGTTTTCGTCAACGTAAGAACCTGCCTGATGCACGTGGTCACCCAAAGTAATTCTCAGTGCATGCTGCAAGAGGTGAGCCGCCGTGTGATTTCTCATGATCGCGCGTCTTCTTTTTTCGTCAACGATCGCAACGGCTTTTTGTCCCGCCTCGATAACTCCGCCTTCCATCTTACCTATATGCATAAACACTCCGGAACTGTTTTTCTTGCAGTCCGTAACCTTGAATTCGCCGTTTCCGAGCTTTATGATCCCTGTATCGCCGACCTGGCCTCCGCTTTCCGCGTAAAAAGGCGTACGGTTGAGTATCACAGCGCCCTCTTCTCCGTCGGAAAGACCGTCGCAAAGTTCGCCTTCTTTTATTATCGCCGCAACTTCGCTCTCGCTTTCGATCATGTCATAACCGACAAATTCCGTTTTCGGTCCCGAATATACGTTAGCGCTTCCTGACCACGCAAGATTTCCCGCGGCGGCTCTCGCCTCTCTCGCTCTCTCACGCTGTTCTTTCATAAGTACCGAAAATCTTTCTTCGTCGACTTCAATACCTTTTTCCTCGGTTATCTCTTTCGTAAGATCAATCGGGAATCCGAAAGTATCATAGAGTTTGAACGCATCGTCTCCGGAAAGCGTTCCGTTATCGACCTCTTCAAGCATCTTGTTCAGCAGATCCATGCCTTGATTTACGGTTTTCCCGAATCTTTCCTCTTCCATCTTTATTGTCTTCGCAATATAATCCGCGTGCTCTTTAAGCTCGGGATACGCTTTTTCATTTTCTTTTATGACGGTATCGCAGACTTTATAAAGGAACGGTTCCGTTATTCCGAGCAATCTGCCGTGGCGCGCCGCGCGGCGAAGCAGACGGCGAAGGACGTATCCTCTTCCCTCGTTTTGCGGAGCTACACCGTCGCTGATCATAAACACCGAACTTCTTATATGGTCCGTAATAACGCGGAGAGAAATATCGCTCTTCTCGTTTTCCTTATATTTGACTTTGGCTATCTCGCTTACCTTAGCCATAATGTTTTTGACTGTGTCGACCTCAAAAAGATTATCGACTCCCTGTACTATGCACGCGAGTCTCTCAAGCCCCATACCCGTATCTATATTTGATTTTGCAAGGCGGGTGTAATTTCCTTTTCCGTCGTTGTCGAACTGTGTGAAAACAAGATTCCAGAACTCGACGTATCTGTCGCAGTCGCATCCGACCTTACAGTCAGGACTTCCGCATCCGTACTGTTCTCCTCTGTCGAAATATATTTCAGAACAGGGACCGCAAGGACCGGATCCGTGTTCCCAGAAATTATCCTCTTTTCCGAGTCTCACTATTCTGTCCGGCGATACTCCGACTTCCTTCGTCCAAATATCATAAGCCTCGTCATCGTCAAGATAGATCGTTACCCAAACTCTGTCAACAGGCATCTTTATGACCTTCGTCACAAACTCCCATGCCCAAGCCGTCGCTTCTCTTTTGAAATAATCGCCGAACGAAAAGTTTCCGAGCATCTCAAAATAAGTTCCGTGGCGGCTCGTTTTTCCGACTCTTTCAATATCCGGAGTCCTTATACATTTCTGACACGTAGTAACTCTGACTCTCGGAGGCGTCAATTCTCCCGTGAAATATTTCTTAAGCGGCGCCATACCCGCATTTATAAGCAGCAAGCTTTTGTCGTCTTTCGGTATAAGAGAAAAACTCGGCATCCTGAGATGGCCTTTGCTCTCAAAAAACGACAAATACTGTTCCCTGAGTTCGTTAAGTCCTGTCCATTCCATAAGTTTTATCCACCTTTGCTCGATTGAGTGATGATTCCTTTAAAAATTTTTACTTGCGTTTCGTTAAAATCACGCATAAATACACATTTTGAATTATATCTTTTTACTCGTTATTTGTCAATAAGCAAACTTATCTTCACAAAATTGCTTTTGTCCATTAATTTTATAACGTTTTTCTATTGACTTTTTAATCAAATTCCATTAAATTTTAGGTAAAAGAGCTGTGCACGGAGGTCATTCATAATGTCAAAACTCAAATTTCTGCTGCTGATATCCTTGGGATTTGTATTTTTGCTTTCGGCGGTATCGTGTTCAAATTCAGGTGCTTCTTCAGAGTCTTCCTCTGACTCTTCCGATACCGTTTCCGAATCGTCATCGGAACCCGAATCTTCAGCTTCGGAACCCGAAAAACCCGTAACCCAGATTTCATTTACCGTCGGAGATTCCGATATTTCCGATTTCGATATCGTATATGCCGAATCCCCCACAGAATATTACGACGAATCGCTGCGCTCGATACTCTACGGCGAACTCAACAAGGATTTCGTGAACGCTACCCGCCTTTCCGACCTGATCTTCAAATATACCGGAACTCGCCTTGAAATCTACAAGGACGTCGACTACTCGAGATCCGACAAAAAAATAATCGCCGTCGGAAACACCGATCTCCGGCTCACGTCAAAGCCGTCGGTGCAAGACGAATTCGTCGTTAAACTCACCGACAGCGGAGATCTTGCGATCTGCGGAGGCATAGAGGGCACTACCTGGCACGCGATCGACAATATAGAATCACTGCTCTCGTCCTGCTCCGAAAAAAACGAGCCCGCCGCAATAACGGCGTCATCAGAGCTTTCAGGCTCCTATCATATAAAACGTATCGCCTGTGTCGGAGACAGTATCACCGCCGGCTGCGGTTCCACGGATTACCGTTATATCTCTTATCCCGAAAACCTCAACCGTACTTTATGGCGCGATTATTATTTCATCACTTACGCCGTTGCGGGTACAACGACGAGGAGCGACCTTGCAGACGCTTATAAAAATACCCCTCAATATAAAACTTATATAAACGGGGCCATCAAATATGACGCCGTCATCGTAATGCTCGGTATAAACGATTCTATCCGCGAAGCGGCGCCGTGGGCTCAGGAGGGTAAGGACAATTTCATAGCCGAATTTAAAGATATGTTCTATAAAACACACGAATTTTCCGAAAATGAAAAATTCATAATCATGAACTGTTCCGTCACTTACGCGGGCTGGATCACGGGAGCTCAGTATATTCGCAACATTCAGCTTGCAATAGCCAAAGAACTTTACAAAGACTATCCCGACAACATAGTGTTTTACGATATGTTCCAATATTCAAAAGCCAATATGCCGAACTCCATGTTTGCCGACGGACTGCATCCGAATGACGAAGGACATAACGTCATGTCTGACGGCGTCGGGCAAATGATTCAAGACGTGTTCAACGCAAATCAAAACGAATATTTTGTGGATCTCGGTTAAGCGATCGCAATAAAAAAAGCCGTCCGGATTTTCGGACGGCTATTTTCATATAAACTCGTATACTTTTGTTCCGCCCCATTCAAGCTTTCCCTATTGAATTTTCCCATAATTTTTATTATAATTTGGGTAAACAGAATTTTCAGGAGGTCATTCTACATGGCAAAACTCAAATTTCTGCTGCTGATATCCTTGGGATTTGTGTTTTTGCTTTTTGCTGTATCATGTTCAAAACCCGGCGTATCGTCTTCAGAGCC
>JAGAEK010000126.1 GCA_017828835.1 Oscillospiraceae bacterium
TATGAGTATATATTTCGGTTGTAGACAGATTTACGTGTCCTAAAATTTCCTTTAAAATGTTTATATCTACATTACCGTATTCATACATCAACGTTGCGAAAGTATGTCTTAATTTATGGGTCGAATAGCCGAGTCCGGAAAGTCCTGCGGCTTTAAGACGTTCATCTACGATCTGTTCAACTCGTCGTGCGGAGATCCTTCGGCCGTTTCTTGATAAAAATAAGGCGTTTTTATCAGATTCAAGCTTCGGAACGATAGTATTTCTGATTGTTAAATAATTGTCAATCGCAGTTTTACAATTTTCATTAAGATATATAAGGCGTTCTTTATTGCCTTTACCGGTTACTTTTAGATTATCTTCTTTTATATCCTGCAGATTTATTCCGACAAGTTCTGACAAACGGATCCCGCAATTTACAAATATCGTGATGATACATTTGTCGCGCAGATTATCTGCAGAATCGATATCCGTAGTAAGCAATTCTTTGCTTTCTTCAAGATTTAAAAATTTAGGAAGAGATTTTTTTATATTTGGAGTTTCTAAGTACTGAACAGGATTTTCAGAAAGAAAATTTATTTTTATCGTAAGATACTTAAAAAACGAACGCAGGCAGGAAACCTTACGGGCTCTTGTAGTGGAATTGTTTTCGCGCGTAGATAAAGTATAATTAAGAAATTCGTAAACGTCTGTGAGAGTTACGGTACGAAGTATATCTTTATCAAAATTTTCTATTTTGATTTTTTCAAAATCATCAGAAGAAATATTTTTCAATCTATCGCGTACCATTAAAAATCTGAAAAACATTTTCAAGTCGTTGTAATAGCCTTCAATAGTTCGAGGAGATCGGCCTTTGATCGTTTCAAGATAAAACAGATATTCTTTTAAAATGGCCGGACAATCTTCAAGTATACGACTGTTCATATAGATCCTCCTTTTTCCGGATTTTTCTCCCCTTAATTTCGTTAAATATTTATTTAACGAAATTACGTGTAATATTTTTTCAGGAAATAAACGTATATTTTCAGGCTTACTCCTCTTCTGATGATTCCATTAAAGGAATTATTCCGCCGATATCGTTGAGATTATTATCAGTAAGCGATATGATACCAACTTCATAAAAATCAGTGAAAAGCTTTATCTTTTCGTAATCCGGATGCAATTTTATATTTCCGGTGAACGCCAGCAGGTTTTTATCTATCAGTCCCGAAACTCCGCCTATAAAACCGTAATCGTATCCTGGCAAATCGATGAATCCGCATCGGATTTTCAGAGCGTCGATCCCGGAATTTAAAGCGGCGTTGTAAATTGAATCGTCCGACGTTATAACAGCTTTATTATTTACGATACAAGTTGAGCATTTTGAATATCCTTGAGCAATATTTTTAAATAAATACCCTTCTTTTTTGTAGTATCTAGTTACGTTATTGACACAGTGTTTTTCGTTGCAAAAGATCATACCGTTTAAATTTACGATATTCAGCTGTATATCATCGGGATATTTTTCTGAAAACTGTTTGTCTGTTTTTTCCGTAAAAAATCCAAGTTCACGAAGTTCTTTTACGTATTCGAATTCTCCGCTTACAAAAATTTTATCTTTACCTGCATGATGCAAAAGCATGTCCGCGTGTGAATTTACCGGTTCCGGCAACAAAATATTCGGAGTTATTTCGATCACTTTTATTTGAAGCGCTTTAAGAGCGGCTATTACTCCCCTATCCGCCTGTGATACGGCGCAAACCGTGACTTTAGATGAAGGCAGGAACGGAACGTCTAAAAATCTTGATTTCATATTATTTCAAAACTCCGAACGGTTTTGTACGAATATATTTATCTATAGGTCTGACTAATAAATTTATTATAATTATTGCAAAAAACACAGCGTCCGAATACGGTAATAAAATCTGTATCAAAGCTGTGAGTATTCCGCCTGTGACCGCAAAGACGGCTTTACCTTTTAACGTCAGCGGCGACGTTGCACAGTCTGTTGCCATAAATACGGCGGCGAAAGGGATCGCTCCGGATAAGAGCATTGAAAAGCCGTCATTTCCCAGGCAAAACGACATCAAACTAAAGCTGCCCATAAACAATATCGGTATTAACGGATTGATTATTTTCAACGCTGCGAGTATTATTCCGCCTAATACCACCGCGATAACGGAACACGCACAGATATATCCTCCGCCTACGCCGAAAAACATCTTAATGTAAGATTCTTTAGCAGACGAAAAATCCGTTAAAACCGACGGCGTAAACGTCTTGAACAACGAGCCGAAAACGATGAACATTATAGCCCGCACTAGCGCGGATACGTTAAAAAGTTTTTTACAAAACCTTTCGAGCAAAAGCTTTTTGATAATTATCGCAAACAAACCACCAAAAGCTGCAATATAAACGGGACAATAAGGCGGAATAGTAAGCGACAGAATAAGTCCGGTCAAAATAGAATCAAAATCGAATTTATTTGTTTTTAATACGAAAAAATCCAACATTATTTCTGTCAAGGCGCATGCCAATACACATATTATGTAAGAAATAACGGGTTTAAAACCGAATATTATGACGCTTAACATTACGGACGGTATAAGCGCGCAGATAACTTTGATCCTGATTTCGTTTATGGTTTCCGTTGATTTCATATACGGAGCTTCAGCTTTGACTTCCATTAATTCTTACCTCCGCTTTTAAAGCGTTTACCGACGACTTCGAACTTGGCGTTTTGACATACGCTCAATAATTTTCTCTTTGCCGGACATATATATTCACAGCATCCGCATTCAATACACATCTCAGGATGCAGCGATTTAAGTTTGATAGTATTTTCTTTTGCCAAAGCTTTTTCGATTTCCGGCGGAATCAATTTCATCGGACAAGTGCTGACGCATCTTCCGCATCGAATACAGTCATATTCGACATCGTTTTTTTCAAGCTTATCTATTGCGATTATACCTTTCAACGCTTGATCCACATAAGTGAATTCGAGATTATCCTCGTTTTTGCCGGTCATAATGCTTCCGGAAACGACAGCGCACGGACTGAACCGAAAGCCGCCGCATGAATTTATGGCGTCTGCAAAAGATATTCCGAGCGGTACAACGAGATTGCATGGATTTTTTATTGCGGGTCCGCTTACGGTGATCATTGTATCCGTTATCGGTCTTCCCGTTCTCAAATATTTTCCGATCGCGGAAACGGTAAAAATATCCAAAACGAGAAATCTGTTATTATGTTTAATTTCAATCGTTTCCCCTGTTATCAAATAAATAATGATTTTTTCATTGCCGTTAGGATAATTGTCGGATACCATACGAATTTGAGTCGACATTCCTATATTTTCGACAAGACTGTTTATCGCTTCTTTTTGTTTTTTCGTTATGCTGATACAGGTCCTTTGAGGTTTCAGCCATTTTTTTAAAATCCTGATCCCGAACGCTATATTTTCTGCGTTTTCGATACATTCTCTGTCGTTGACGGTTATATAAGGTTCGAAATCGGCGGCGTTTATGATCAGATATTCAGGCTTTTTTTCCGTAAACCTTTTTATTTTCAAATATAGCGGTTTTCCGTAATCTTTTGATATGATTCCGGAAGTTTTCAACGCGGAAACCAGGCTTTCCTTTGAAGTTATTTTAGGTTCTTCAAATTTTTCACATAAAGTTTGACGTTTATCACATAATATTTTGATATACAACGTTTTACCGTTATCATCGGATTTTTCGCTTATTTCACTGATTTCTCCCGAAACGCTTGAATATACGGGTATTTCTTTTTTCGGATCGATCGGCTCCCCTATCTTTTGGCCGACCGAGACCTTCTCGCCTATTTTAACAACAGGCGAAACATCTTCCGACATTAACAGTGTTACCGTATCCGGGATCGGAGCGATTTCGGAATGTTTGTTTTCGGAAAGTTCAGCTCCCCACAGTTTTATTCCGTTGACATTTTTTTTGAAAACAGCAAGTTTTTTCATTACAAACGCCCTTTTTCAACAGATTATAAATCCATATACCAAAATATGCCGTTTTATAAAAAGCGGCATATTCTCAAATCAAATATATTGTTGCGTTTTTATTATTTTGAGATAAGATCTTTCGCGTCTCTTGCTATGAGAAGTTCTTCGTTCGTCGCGATTATCCAAGTTCTTACTCTTGCATCGGGTGCTGAAATATCATGCTCGGTACGGTCATATTTGATATTTGCCTCTTCATCTATTTTTATACCCAGGAATTCCATATTTTTGCAAACGTCGCTGCGCATATGGAGAGAATTTTCTCCGATTCCTCCCGCGAAAGCAAGTACGTCTATACCGCCCATCGCGGCAGCATAAGCTCCGACGTATTTTTTGACTTGATATCTCACTATATCGCAAGCAAGCTTTGAACGATATTCGCCTCTAAGTGAAGCGTCAACGATATCTCGTGAATCTGAAGAATATCCCGAAACACCGATAAATCCGGATTTTTTATTAAGGATATTGTTTATTTCTTTATATGAAAGTCCTTCTTTTTCTTCAAGATATATGATGATCGAAGGATCGATACCGCCGGACCTTGTCCCCATCATTATACCGTCGAGAGGTGTGAATCCCATACTTGTATCGATAGACTTACCATGATCGACGGCGGCTATTGATGAACCGTTTCCGAGGTGGCAGGTTACGATTTTGAGTTCTTCGATAGGTCTGCCGATATTCTCGGCAACTTTTGCGCTTATATATCTGTGGCTTGTCCCGTGAAATCCGTATCTTCTGATATGATATTTCTCATAATATTCATAAGGTATTCCGAAAATATATGCTTTTTCGGGCATCGTTTGATGGAAAGCGGTGTCAAAGACCGCAACCATAGGCGTTTCCTTCGGGAAAACTTCCATACAAGCCTTGATTCCGGCTACCGCAGCGGGATTGTGAAGCGGTGCTAAAGGAGAAACTTCGATTATCGCGTCAAGTACTTTTTGGTCGATTATAACGGATTGTGAGAATTTTTCGGCGCCCTGAACGACGCGGTGGCCTACGGCGGAGATCTCTTTGATATCAGATACGACCGCGGCGTCTCCGGTCGTCAAAAGATTTACCAATTCTTCAAAAGCTTCTGTATGAGAGAAGAAAAATCTTTCTTTTTTTATAACTTTTCCGTTGCCGGTCTTATAGACGATATTGCCTCCGTCCTCACCTATTCTTTCGCAAATTCCTTTTGCTAACACCACCTCGCCGTCCATATCAATCAGCTGATATTTTAGTGACGAGCTTCCTGCGTTGATAACGAGAATTTTCATTTCTTAAATCATTCCTTATAAAAATTCATATTTTATATCCAATTTCCATAGATATAATTACTTGACTTAAATAGTATATTACTATATTATTACATTGTAAACCGAATTTCAAGAAAAATTTTACTTTTGGAGAAAATTATGAAGTCCGCAGCAATAATCGCAGAGTACAATCCTTTTCATAACGGGCATAAATTTCTGATTTCCGAAACAAGAAAACTCGGATACGACTGTATCGTTTCCGTACTCGGCGGAAATTTTACTCAGCGCGGAGATATTTCGGTTTTTTCAAAAGAAGTAAAATGCAGAGCGGCGCTTTCCGGCGGAGCTGATCTTGTAATAGAATTGCCGGTTCCTTATGTTCTTGCTCCCGCCGAAAGATTTGCTTACGGCGGAATAAATATAATAGGCGCATCGCACTGTATCGACGCCGTAAGTTTCGGAAGTGAATGCGGAGATATCGAGTTGTTGAAAGCTGCGGCTGACGCGGCTTACGACATTAACGTTGATTGTGAAACGGCGGCATTTTTGTCTTCCGGCATATCTTATCCCGCGGCAAAATCAAAAGCGATAGAAAAAGTATTCGGAAAAGAAGTTGCCGACGTTTTAATCAGTCCGAACAATTTGCTTGCCGCCGAGTATCTTCATCAGCTTAATGCTTATCCGAATATAGTACCGATTACCGTAAAAAGAACGATAGATCACGATTCCGACAAATCGGATTCTTCTTTTGCTTCGGCGTCATATATACGCAAGCTTATATTATCAAAAGAAAATTATTCAAAATATGTTCCGAAAGAAGTTCAGGACATATATTCGGAAGCAATACTGAATAAAACGGCGCCGTGCGACGTGTCAAAACTCGAAGCTGCGATACTTTCGAAACTGAGATTTATGGAAGTTGATGATTTTGCCCGCCTTCCGGACGTTTCCGAGGGATTTGAAAACAGATTGTATGCCTGTTCAAGAAAAGCGGGATCGCTGGAAGAGTTCTATTCCCTTTCAAAAACGAAACGCTATACTATGTCCAGGATCAAACGTATAACGATGAACGCGTTTTTGGGAATTTCTCCCGAACTTCAAAAAAGATTTCCTCCGTATATCCGTATACTAGGATTTAACGCTGCGGGAGAAGCGCTTGTCAGAAAGATGAAAAACTTATCGAGTTTACCTGTATCGTCAAGTCTTAAGAAACTTTGCGGTTTTTCGGAAGAATGCAGGATTTTTGCCGAAACTGAAGAACGGTGCGGAAACCAGTTTTATCTCTCCATGGATTCTCCTTATTTTTGCGGGTCAGAGTTCAAATATAAAATACAAAAATATAAAGAGGAAACAATATGAAAATTACTGTAATAGGATGCGGACGTTGGGGATCTTTTATCGCATGGTATGCCGATCAATTGAATCATAAAGTTACGTTATACGGAAGAGCCGGTTCCGCTCACCTTGAGCAGCTCAAAGCGACCGGTACCAACGGTCTGGTCACTCTCGGAAAAACGATCTCTTTTTCTTCAGAGCTTTCTGAAATTACGACTTCGGATATGATCGTGATTTCAATAAACTCTCAAAATCTTAAAAATCTTTCTTTGGAAATACAGAAATTAGGTATAAAAAACAAAATTTTCGTCCTTTGTATGAAAGGTATAGACGTTGAAAGCGGTAAAAGGCTTTCCGAAATAATATCGGAAGAGATCGATTCTTCCAATAAAGTTGCCGTTTGGCTTGGACCGGGACACGTCCAGGAATTTTGCAGCGGTATAAGGAATTGTATGGTCATAGACAGCAGTGATACGCAGACAAAATCCGAAGTTATAAACGCATTTTCAAGCAAATTGATACGTTTCTACTACGGTCAGGACTTGGTCGGTAACGAAATAGGCGCGGCATCAAAAAACGTTATCGGTATTGCCGCAGGGATGCTGGACGGGCTGGATTATTCAACGTTGAAAGGTGCTTTGATGTCAAGAGGATCTCAGGAGATATCGCGTCTTATTGAGGCTATGGGCGGAAACAAGCTTTCGGCATACGGACTGTGCCATCTAGGTGACTATAAGGCAACGGTTTTTTCGGAATACAGCCATAACAGAAAATTCGGAGAGAATTTTGTCAAACATCTTCCCTATTCCGAACTCGCCGAAGGATATTATACGGCAAAAGCTTTGAATCTTTTGAGCGGCAAATATTCGGTCGAACTTCCGATTTGTGAAGCGGTATATAACATTTTATATAACGGCTACGATCCTAAAGAAACTCTCGATTCGCTGTTTGAAAGAAAGCTTAAAAACGAGTTTTAAGTGAAAGGCCTCAGAATTTATGAAATTATTTCATTTGGCTTGCGATGAAAATATTTGCGAAGGACCTCTTTTCAAAAAACTTCTCAAATTTATATTTCCTCTTATGATAACCAATCTGCTTCAGGTTTGTTATTCCGCAGCGGATATGGTGATAGTATCTTTTTCAAAAGTAAGCGGCGCACTTGGCTCGATAGGTACGACCGCAGCGATGATAAATTTTATCGTGAACGTATATTTAGGTTTCTCTGTAGGTACAAACGTCGTCGTCGCGAGGAATATCGGCGCAAACGATAAGGAAAAAACGGAAAAATCGGTCCATACATCTGTTATTATAGCTATCGTGTTCGGAGTTCTGGGAACGGTTATAGGCGTCACCATGAGTCGGACGATACTTTCGGCATTAGGCGATCAGGGCGAAGTACTGAGATTGGCGACGACATACGCCAGGATTTATTTTCTCGGATCTATCTTTATGTCTCTGACAAATTATCTGATTGCAATATTGCGCGCGAAAGGAGATACGAAAACCCCGTTCTATATTTTAACGCTTACGGGTATTTTGAATATAGTTTTAAATTTGTTCTTCGTATTTGTTTGCGATATGTCAGTCGAAGGGGTCGCGATAGCGACGGTTATTGCGAATGTTGCGTCCACCGTTCTGCTGTTTTTGAAGCTGTCGCGGGAAGAAGGCTTTTGCCGATTCGAGCTGTCAAAACTCAAATTAGACAAGACCGCCGCAAAAGAGATTATTCGCGAAGGCTTTCCCGCCGGGATTCAGGGTGCGCTCTTTTCACTTTCAAATATGATCATACAATCGTCTGTTATAGGTCTGAATAATGAATTGTGCGCAGGCGGTTCCGATATAATCGACGGGAATACTGCAACACACAGCCTCGAGGGATTTATATATACCGCGACAAATTCCGTTTATTCTGCAGCCGTAACCTTTACAAGTCAGCATTTCGGAGCAAAAAAATATAAACGCATAGGAAAAGTTATGGCCGAATGCTATCTTATTACCGGGATCATTGCGATAGTTTTTTCGATGGCTATGGTGATTTTCCACGATCCGTTAATAAGAATATACGTCAGTTCACCTGTCGCGGTCGAAACCGCGTATATACGGATGAAAATTATGTTTATCCCCTATTTCACTCTCGCCTTTATGGAGGTGGGATCCGGCATATTAAGGGGACTCGGAAGGTCGGTAACTTCGACCACGGTGTCTTTTATCGGGTCTTGCGTACTGCGTATATTATGGATAAATACTGTTTTTATTCACTTCCACACGTTAAGCAGCATATATTTTTCCTACCCCGTTTCGTGGATTGTTACGGCGCTTGCGCATTTCATATTTTCCCTTTGCGTCCGGAAAAAATATATGCAAAGTCAGCAGAACGTTTCGTCTGAAACGGCGTAAAAAAAGCAGTCTTCAAATGAAGACTGCTTTTTTGGAGCTGGTGATGTGACTCGAACACACGACCTGCTGATTACGAATCAGCTGCTCTACCGACTGAGCTACACCAGCTTTTATACCTTGAACATTATATAATATAAAATATGTCTCGTCAAGATGGATAATATAAAAATTTCTCCTATAATTTAATTAATTTATGTAGAAATTTGAAATAAA
>JAGAEK010000127.1 GCA_017828835.1 Oscillospiraceae bacterium
AACAGAAAGGACGCTCGGTGATCATATGGCGAAATACAGACTTCTGCTCGCATTGAAATATTTTATATATACCGTCGGAGCGATCGTTCTGTTTTTATTGCAGTCATCTCCTTATTTTCTGAGCATAAACAACATCCGCCCGATGCTTCTGATCCCCTATGCCGTAGCTGTTACGACGTTCGAAGGCGAAGCCGTCGGCGGAGTTTTTGCGCTCCTTTGCGGACTTCTCTGTGATTTCACTTCGATAATGCCGTTTGGTATAAACGGTGTCATACTGCTTATACTCTGCATACTGTCTGGACTCCTGTTCACCTATCTTTTCCGTCCCACTCTTATAAACTTTCTGTTTTTTACCGCTATTATTACTTTAATAAGAGCGTTCATCGAGTATTATATCATGTATAAAATGTGGGGATACTCCGACGTTTCGCTCGTTCTCTTGCATAAGCTCCTTCCCACCGCGGGATATACCGTGATCATTGCCCCCGTTATCTTTTTCGGGATCAAATTTATATATTCCAGATTTGCAAGGCTGCTTAAAATTTAAACGAAAGGAGTCCGTATTTTGAAACGTATTCTGACCGTGCGCCGCATCGTTATGATGATATTGTTTCTTTTGTGTATTACCGTCGTTTTCGGTCTGCGGCTTGTGAACATACAAATCGTAAACGCCGACAAATATCTCGAACGCGCCCCGTCTTTGTATACCCGTACCCAGCGCATCACTGCGGCAAGAGGCGAAATATTCGACAGAAACGGAGTTCCTCTCGCCGTCAATAAAATCGGCTACAACCTAACTATCAACAAAGCTTATCTCGATACCTCGTCCGAAAACGAAATGATACTCAGGCTCATCTCGCTCTTCCGCCAATCGGGAGAAGACTGGAACGATTCTCTCCCGATTTCCGACTCTGCTCCTTTTGAATTTTTGCCGGACAGAGAAAAAGATATATCAAAACTCAAAAAATACCTCGGCGTTGAGCAGTATACCTCCGTCGAGGACGTCATTTACTGGCTGCGCGATCTCTACGACCTCGAGGATTTTTCTGACCGCGATTTCAGAGACGTCGCCGGAGTCAGATACGAAATGGCTCTGAGGGATTTCTCAATGAAAACTCCCTATACTTTCGCAACCGATATAAGTATGGACACGGTCACGAAAATATCGGAAAACAGCCTTTTCCTTCCCGGTGCCGTCGTTGAAGAAACGACCGTAAGAGAATACGTCGCCGGAGACGTAGCCCCTCATATCGTAGGCATCATCGGTCCGATCTACGCGGACGACCTCGAAAATCTTTCCGAAGACTATTCTCTCGACGACTATATAGGAAAGCTCGGAATAGAAAAAGCATACGAAAACGAATTGCGCGGAACTCCCGGTGAAACGACGATTTATCTCGATTCAAAAGGGAACGTTCTGAACGTTGAAGAGACCGTTTCTCCGACTCCCGGAAATTCGGTATATCTCACCATCGACGTAAATCATCAGCGCGCCCTTCAACAGGCCCTCGCTACACAGATCGCTTTCCTGCAGTCTCAAGAGGATGCCGATCACGGAAAAGACGTTACAGGCGGCTGTGCAGTGGTAACGGACGTCAAATCAGGAGAGGTGCTCGCGATCGCAAATTATCCGACGTTCGATCTCTCGACTTATTATTCCGACTACGCAACTCTGATAACCGACCCGAACAGCCCCTATTATAACCGTGCGCTCCGCGGAATTTATGCTCCGGGCTCGACCTATAAACCCTCCGTTGCGACCGCTGCGCTTTCGGAAAAGATAATTTCTGCTTCGACTACCATAAACTGCACGGGACGGTATACTTATTTTCCCGTCTATCAGCCGACTTGTATGTCCGTACACAGAAATATCAACGTGATCAACGCTCTCCGTGTTTCATGCAACATCTTTTTCTACGATATCGGCAGACAACTCGGCATTGACAGGATCAATTCATACAGCGCGCTCTTCGGACTCGGTCAGCCGACTGGTATAGAGCTTCCGGAAAGCGCCGGCAGACTTGCCGGTCCGGAATACCGCAAAGCCCAAAATCTCGATTGGTATTCGGGAGACGTTCTGCAGGCGGCGATCGGTCAATCCGACAACGCGTTCACCCCGATCCAGCTTGTGAACTACGCCGCGACTCTCGCAAACGACGGAAAACGTATGGACTTGAACATCGTCAAAAAAATCTCTTCATATAACGGAGAACAGACAGTATACGAGGCTACTCCGAGCGTCGTCGTTGATTTTTCCGACTACGGAGTCGACCGTTCCGTTTTCGAAACCGTGCGTGAAGGTATGGTCCTCGCAACCGCAGGTACCGCGGGCGCCGCGCTCAAAAATTATTCGATCCCGATCGCTTCAAAAACAGGCACCCCGGAAACCGGCGTGTCTTTGAACGCCGTGTTCATCTGCTATGCTCCCGCGGACGATCCTCAGATCGCAATCTGTATCGTTCTCGAAAACGCCGGCCACGGCTATAACGCCTCTCAGCTTGCAAGATATTTCCTCGACTACTATTTTTACGGCATCGAAATACCGACCGCGGAAGAGGTCCTTTCGGGAAAGTAACTTATTTTGCCCGGTTTTTTATAAAAATGTTAAAAAGTCGTTGTAAATTATAAAATTATATATTAAAATAAAAAATAAGAACTATCACTTTTTTCAACGGACGGTAATAATATGTCGAAAATAATATTGACCGCATCCGGCAAAGGCGGCGTCGGAAAATCAACCTTCTCCTCCGTTGTCGGCTACGCACTCGCTAAAAGAGGTAAAAAAACACTGCTCATCGAGCTTGATTCGGGACTTCGCTGTCTCGATAATCATCTCGCGCTTTCGTCTGTGATAACGTTTGATCTGTCGGACGCTCTCTGCAGCCGCTGCGAACTCATCAAAACGATATACACCTGTCCGTTCTGCAAATCGCTGGACCTTATCCCGGCTTCGTTCGACGAAAAATTCTCGCCGTCCGACCACGGACTTCCCCGTCTGCTCGTAGGGCTCCGGCATTATTGGAACTATATTATCGTTGATTGCCCCGCAGGTGTCGGTCCGGAGGTCGCCTGCGCCGCGTCCGTCGCCGATATCTCGATCTTAGTCGCGGCACCCGAGGAGATCTCGGTGAAAGACGCCGCAAAAGCCGCAAAAGTGATATCCGAAAACGGCAACTCAAAAAAACGGCTCGTTATAAACTCCGCCGACAAATCCGCCGTCAAGCTTTACAAACCCAACAATTTCGACAATATTATCGACACTGTCGGCGCAAAGCTGATCGGTGTTATCCCCTATGATCGGCACGTTCACGAAGCTACCACTCTCGGCAAACCGCTTAATCTTTCTTCAAAAGCCGGTATAGCATTTGCGAATATCGCGGCAAGACTCGACGGTGAGGAAAGAGCCCTGAAATTCAGAAAATTTTGATCACGTTCAGAAAAGGAGTGTTTTTATTATGAATATCGCGCTTATCGCCCACGATGTTAAGAAAGAACTTATGGTACAGTTCTGTATTGCATATTGCGGCGTTCTGAGCCGTCATACTATATGTGCAACGGGAACAACCGGAAAACTCGTTTCCGACGTTACGGGACTTCAGATAACAAGATTCTTGAGCGGCCGCCAGGGCGGTTATCAGCAAATCGGCGCAAGAGTCGCCTGCAACGAGATCGATCTCCTTCTCTTCTTCAGAGATCCTCTCACTCAAAAAACCCACGAAATCGAACAGGCCGACCTGCTTCGGCTCTGCGACGTTCATAATATCCCCGTCGCCACGAATATCGCGACCGCCGAAGCGCTTATCCACGCGCTTGAACGCGGCGACCTCGATTGGCGCGAGATCGTAAACCCCAACGCAGAATACTCGTCAAGACGTTAAAGTCGCGATCTTCCGGTCCTGAACCTATAAGTCCGGGGCCGGTTTCAATGTTTTTATAAAGGATTGATTTTATGGCACTTTTAACCAACGCTCCAAGAGGTACTCAGGATATACTTCCGTCCGACAGCTTCAAATGGCGGTACGTGGAGGCTACCGCTCTTGATATTGCCGAAAAATACGGTTTCAAAGAAATAAGGACTCCCGTTTTTGAACATACGGAGCTTTTTTCCAGAGGTGTCGGCGAAACCACCGACGTCGTGCAAAAAGAAATGTATACCTTCAACGATAAGGGCGGACGCTCGATTTCTTTGCGTCCGGAAGGTACCGCCGGAGTATGCAGAAGCGTTATCGAACACGGGCTGCTCAATGACGCTCTCCCTCTCAAAACAAGTTACGTCGTAAGCTGTTTTCGATATGAAAAACCTCAAAAAGGACGTTTCCGTGAACTCCACCAGTTCGGCGTGGAGGCTTTCGGCGCTTCGTCTCCTTCCGCAGACGCGGAGGTCATCTCTCTTGCAAAAAGCATACTCGATACCCTCTGTAACGGCAGTATAAGACTTGAGATCAACTCCATCGGCTGTCCCGAATGCAGAAAAAATTATCAAAACGCACTTAAAGAATATTTTTCTTCACATTCTTCGGAGCTTTGCGAGACCTGTAACGGCAGACTCGAAAGAAATCCGATGAGGATACTTGACTGTAAAAGTCCCGTCTGCAAGGAAATTTCAAAAAACGCGCCGAAAATACTCGATTATATCTGCGCTGACTGTAAAGAACACTTTGACGGACTCAAAAAACGCCTCGACGCACTCGGAATAGATTACACGGTAAACCCGACCATCGTCCGCGGACTCGACTATTACACCCGTACCGTTTTTGAATTTATTTCGGACGATCTCGGTTCTCAAAGCACCGTTTGCGGCGGCGGAAGATACGACGGACTCGTTGAATCTCTCGGCGGTCCGAAAACTCCCGCTCTCGGATTCGGAATGGGACTCGACCGACTCGTCATGCTGATGCAGGCCACCGGCTGTTTATTCCCGACGCCGGAAGGCTGCGACGTATATATCGGTTCTTCGGGAGAAAACGCGGCTGTTGAGGCGATGCGCCTGGTAACTGCTTTGCGCGACGAAGGGTTCTGCGCCGAATGCGATACCGTCGGAAGAAGTATCAAAGCTCAAATGAAATACTGCGATAAACTCGGCGCCAAATATTCCGCTATTATCGGCGACAACGAGCTTGAAAGCGGTATCGTTGAAGTAAAGGATATGCGTGACGGCTCAAAATCTCAAACTACCCTCTCGGGCTTTGTCAAGTTTATCTATAACAAGCTTATTTCTGACTCCTTCGATGATATTTCCGACGCTTTTGACAATATGGAGTCGAATTTTTCAAAATAAACGATATTTTTAAAGCCGCCTGATAATATTCAGGCGGCTTTTTTATTCCGTTTTTATTTCGATTCCGCCGCCGTTTTCCGAGAATATAACATTTTTCCCCTTTGCAAGCTCTCCCGAAATCAGCTTTTCGGCAATAAC
>JAGAEK010000128.1 GCA_017828835.1 Oscillospiraceae bacterium
GCGTTTCTCCTGATTTCCTCCGCTACGAACAACGCCTCTTCCTGTTCGTCCGCCGCTCTGTATTCGATTATCTTTTCTCCTTCCTGATTTTCAGTCCAGAGCGTTTTTTCTTTTCTCTCGAAATTTTTGGCAATGAGTCCGTTTGCCGCGTTAAGTATGGTCTTTGTGCTGCGGTAATTCTGCTCGAGCTTTATTACCTTCGTTTTTTTGAATTGCTTCTCAAAATTAAGTATGTTTTCGATATTGGCTCCGCGAAATTTGTATATACTCTGATCGTCGTCGCCCACGACGCATATATTCCCGCTTTTTTCCGCCAAAAGGCTCACAAACAAATACTGCGCGTTGTTTGTGTCCTGATATTCGTCTACCATTATATATTTGAATCTGTCCCTGTAATATTGAAGGACCTCCGGAAAATCCGAAAACAGCTTTACCGTCAAAATTATGATATCGTCAAAATCGACGGCGTTCGATTCTTTTAATTTTTTCGCGTACGCTCCGTATATTTTCGCGCAAAGCTTTTTGCGGTAATCGCTCCCCGCTTCCGCATCCATATCCTCCGGATCCTTCAAATCGTCTTTCGCCCTGCTGATCTCGTTCAAAACCGAGCGCGGCGAAAACATTTTGTCGTCGATATTCAATTCTTTTATGCAGCTTTTGATCACTCTCTCGCTGTCGTCGCCGTCATATATAGTAAAGCTCCGATCGTATCCGAGCTTGTCGATCTCGCGTCTGAGTATCCTCACGCAAATCGAATGGAACGTGGCCGCGTTTACGTCCCTGCCTGTCTCTCCGAGCATTTTTTCGAGTCTTTCCTTGAGTTCTCCAGCGGCTTTGTTCGTAAACGTTATCGCCAATATATTCCAGGGCTTTACAGGATTGTCGGCGATCAGCGGAAGTATCTCGTCCGCATTTCCGTTTTCGCTTTCATAGGTACGCAAAAACTCCATTTCCTCTTTACCTATAAAATCCGGAATATTGTCGCTTTCGTAAGCGGAACCGAATTTCACCATATTCGCTATTCTGTTTATCAAAACCGTTGTCTTTCCGCTTCCGGCACCGGCAAGTATTAAAAGCGGCCCGTTTATTGTCAGGACCGCCTCTTTTTGCCTGTCGTTCAACTTTCCGAAATATTTCGATATTATCTTTTTCCTGATCGACAAATATTGCGTCTTCGCATCGCTCATAAACTACATCCTACTCCTGTATTGACCTCGATTTATCATTTCAGCTCAAAATTCAATATTCTTCACGTTTATCCGAGCATACTGAGCAAAACGCCCGCCGCAATAGCAGATCCGATAACTCCCGCAACGTTCGGTCCCATAGCGTGCATGAGAAGGAAGTTGCCGGGATTTTCCTTTTGTCCCACCTTTTGCGATACTCTTGCCGCCATAGGTACCGCCGATACTCCCGCCGAACCTATAAGCGGATTTATCTTGCCTTTCGTTATAAAACACATCAATTTTCCGAGCAGCACTCCGGCCGCGGTACCTATCGAAAACGCCGCAAGTCCCATAAGCAGTATCCTTATGGTATCCCAGGTCAAAAATCTCTCCGCTGTCGCCGTAGCTCCGACCGAAACGCCGAGAAGTATCGTTACGATATTCATGAGCTCGTTTTGAGCCGTCTTTGAAAGTCTATCAACGACTCCCGATTCTTTCATGAGATTCCCGAGCATAAGCATCCCGACAAGCGGTGCGACCGAAGGAACGATAAATATAACGACTATCATTACTATTATCGGGAAGCATATCTTTTCAAGTTTCGAAACGGGTCTTAACTGCTCCATGACTATACCGCGCTCTTTTTTTGTCGTAAGAGCTTTCATTATCGGCGGTTGTATTATCGGAACGAGCGCCATATAAGAATATGCCGCGACCGCTATCTGACCGAGCAGATCAGGCGCAAGTTTTGAAGTCAAAAATATCGCCGTAGGGCCGTCCGCGCCTCCGATTATTCCTATTGAACCCGCCTCGTTCGGCGCAAATCCGAACGCGAGTGCTCCGATAAACGCCGCAAATATACCGAACTGTGCCGCCGCTCCGAGCAAAAAGCTCTTCGGATTCGCTATCAGCGGTCCGAAATCCGTCATCGCTCCGACTCCGAGGAATATCAAAGGAGGATATATCCCGAGTTTGATCCCGAGATAAAAAATATCGATAAGTCCCGCTTTACCGCTCGCAAACATGCTCCAATCTATATGTCCCGTTGAATTTATGAATATTTCGGGATGATAAAGCTCCGCGATCGGCAGATTCGTCAGCAGCATTCCGAACGCTATCGGTAAAAGCAGCAAAGGTTCGTATTGTTTCTTTATCGCAAGATACATCAAAAAACATGAAATCACTATCATAATTGCCTGCCCTAACGATAAATTCGTAAATCCGGAATTTGAAAGCAACGATTTTACAGCATTAAAAAAAGATTCTAACATTTACTTTATTCTCCGTTCTTTATCTCTCGCAGTTTCTGCGGCTTGCTTCTATCATGCCTTCGAGCGCCCAAGGTTTTCTCGGACGTTCAAACCTCTCTGACGCCGCGGTTTTCTTCTTTATGCTTTTTATATTAAAACTCTCGCTGCCGTATTGGGCGATCGCCGCAGAGATCACAGCCACCGTTTCTTCGTCGATA
>JAGAEK010000129.1 GCA_017828835.1 Oscillospiraceae bacterium
ACTCTTTGAAACCTCGCGCAAATGATCGCGCATATAGGTTATACGGAAATCGTCGTGTACAGAGGTCGGTTGACCGTCTTCGCGCGCGGCGGCGATACCGTTTTCGGTGATATATATCTCCGCTCCGGGGTAGGCGTTTTTGAGGTACATCATCGAATCGAAAAGTCCTTGCGGATAGCGCAGGAAACCGTAAGCGTCCTTGGGAAGAGAGGTGTCGCTGAAGCCTTCTATGCAAAGCTCGTCGTCCTGTTTAAATCTTGCGAACTCGGGGTTATAGTAGTTGATACCGATGAAATCCATAGGTTCAAAAGCGGCTTTGAGCTCTTTTGCGTAATTTTCAGGCATTTTGTCGGCGATAAAAGGATAGCAGATAACGTTTGCGGGGTATTCGCCTTTCATCATCGGATCAAGCCACCAGCCGGAATAATAAGCGCGTCTGCGCTCTGCGGCGGCCTCGTCTTTGGGATCGAGAGAATCGGTGTATACGGGCGCAAAATGATTTACGGCACCGATCTTTCCCGGCAAATTCATGGAATGATAAAGTTTGACGGTGGCGTAGTGAGCGAGCAGCATATGGTGGGAAGCTTTCAAAGCAAGGGTAAGATCCTTGAGGAAAGGACCGTTTGATTCGTATGCGTATGCTCCGAAAACGTTTATCGATGGCTCGTTGACGGTACTCCAAAGCTTGACTCTGTCTCCGAATTTTTCAAAACAAATTTTTGCGTAGGAGGTAAACCAGCCGATAAACTCACGGTTTGCGATACCGCCTTTGTTGATAACCCACATCGGAAGGTCGCAGTGGAACAGGTCGAACATAGGAACGATATCGTTTTCGACGAGCGCGTTTATCATATCATTATAATAGTCTACGCCTTTTTGATTATAGCTGTCCGGACCGTCGGGACAAATTCTTGCCCAGGCGATCGAAAATCTGAAAGCTTTGAGTCCGAATTTTTTCATGATTTTTATATCGTCGCGGTAATGATGATAAAAATCGGCGCATACGTCCGCAAGATCTCCGGAAAAACGTTCCGGATCTTTTCTTGCGTAGTAGTCGAAGACGTTGTCGGTTTTACCGCCTTCATAAGCGGCACCTTCGATCTGACAAGCGGAACAGGCGCTTCCGAAAAGGAAGTCTTTAGGAAAAGAAAAATTCATAATAAACCCCTCTCATTAATAAATTTTATTACGTTTTATAACTTCGGAATAGAAATAATAGCTGTCGCGCGGAGTGCGTTTTTTGGTTACGAAATCGACCTGGATGAGACCGAAATCGCAGGTATATCCTGCGGCGCCTTCGTATGTATCCATGATTGTCCAGTTCATATATCCTTTAAGATTTGCGCCCGATTGTATACATCTTGCGCAGGCGCGCATATGTTCGCGCATGTGTTTTATACGGTAAGGGTCTTTTGTTGAGGTCGGTTCTTCGAATTTTTCGCGTTTCATCGATACGCCGTTCTCGGTTATATACATTTCAGGGTTGCCGTATTTTTCTTTAAGGAACATGACCGTATCGTAAAGTCCGGGAGCGAACTGAACGAATCCGTATTCGTCAACGGGGAGCGTTGAATCGGCATATCCCGCAAATCCAAGATCGGCTTTGTCGTCGTTTACGGCGAAGAACGGATTATAATAGTTTATTCCGATATAGTCCATTTTCTCGAATTCGTATTCGAGTTCGGCAGCGTAATTTTCAGGCATATTTTCGGCGTATTTCGGGTAATGTACCAAGCTTTCGGGATATTTACCGGTCATCATCGGCTCGACCCACCATCCCGAGTGGTCGTCCATACCGCGCATTGCGGCGGCTTCATCTGCGGGATCCAACGAATTCGTGTAGTAGGGACCGATATAGTTGACCGCGCCGATTTTTCCGCCGAAGTTCATCGAGTGATACATTTTCACGGTCCTGAAGTGAGCGATCAGCATATTATGGCTTGCCTGTACCGCGGCTTTGAAATCTTTTTCATAAGGACCTGTAAAAGCGATCGAGTAAGCGGCGAAAACGTTGAGCGAGGGTTCATTTACGGTGCTCCACATATAAACTCTGTCACCGAAATTATCGAAGCAGACTTTTGCATACTTGGTAAACCAGCCGATGAACTCACGGCTTTTGATGCCGCCCTTGTCAATGACCCACATCGGCAGATCGCAATGGAACAGATCGAGCATAAGTTTTATACCGTTTTCGGTAAACGTATTTATCAAATCGTTATAATAATCGATACCTTTTTGATTTAATTTGTCCGGACCTTCGGGGAATATCCTTGCCCAGGCGATCGAGAAACGGAAGATCTTCATTCCCATTTCTTTCATAAGTTTTATATCGTCTTTGTAATGGGTGTAGAAATCCGCGCAGTTATCGGGAGAAGCATCTTTGAACAGATCTGGTCTTGTTTTTGAGTAATGATCCCAAACGTTCGGACCTTTGCCGTCAGCGTAGGAAGAACCCTCGAGCTGGCCCGACGAGCAGGCGCTGCCCCATAGAAAATCCAAAGGAAAATCAAATTTCATATATTTGCCTTCTTTCTCGGAGATTATATTAAGTTCAATAAAATAATATCAAAAAAAGATTTTACAGTCAAGGAAGAAAAAGTGGTTTATCAGTCTTGAAATTGAGGCAGCTGATCGGCGAGCTCGATATATTCGTCGGCGTTTGCTTTTATTTTTTCGAGCAAAGTTTCCGCGTCTTTACCCTCGTAAGTTTTCAAGACTTTTGCGGGACTTCCGACGATGATCGAGTATGGGGGGAACACTTTGTTTTCGGTAACAAGCGCGCCCGCGCCGACAACCGATCCGGTTCCGATCACGGCTCCGTTCATTATCACACAGCCCATTCCGAGGATACAGTTATCCCCGACTGTACAACCGTGTATGATCGCGTTATGGCCGACGGTTACTCCGGAACCGATTTTTACGGGAGATTCAAGACCGCTGTGGACGGTACAGTTATCCTGAAAGTTTGAGTTATCTCCGATAGAAACTGACGCCAGATCGGCGCGTATAACGGCGTTATACCAAACGGAGGTGTTTGCTCCGATTTCGGTCTTGCCGATTATAACTGCGTTTTCGGCTATTTTTGCGGTTTTGTGTATTTTTGGGTAAATACCTTTAAAATCTTTTATCATAAAAAAACCTCTTTATAAAGAGAACGCGCTTTTCACGGGGAAAACCGGAAGAGCGCAGAACTCGAAATAATATTACTTTGATTGTTTTTTGCTTGCTTCGATATCGGCAAGAGCGTCTTTACGGGAAAGATTTATTCTTCCCTGAGCATCTATCTCGATAACTTTAACGACGATCTCGTCTCCGATGTTAACGACGTCTTCGACCTTTTCGACACGCTTGTTTTCAAGCTTCGAGATATGGACCATACCTTCTTTTCCGGGAGCGATCTCAACGAAAGCGCCGAAGGACATGATTCTCGTAACTTTACCTTTATATATAGCGCCGATCTCAGGATCGTTCGCAATAGTTTCGATCAGTTGTACCGCGCGGCGTGCGTTTTCGATATCAACGGCGGATACGAAAACTTTTCCGTCGTCGTCAATATCGATTTTTACGTCGCATTCAGAGCAGATCTTTTGAATTACCTTTCCGCCTGAACCGATGACCTCACGGATCTTTTCGGGATCGATAGTAAGAGTGAGCATCTTAGGAGCGTATTTGGAAAGCTCGGGACGGGGCGCGGGTATCGCTTTGAGGATGATGTCGTCGAGGATATAAAGTCTTGCTTTACGGGTCTTTTCAAAGGCTTCCTTTATGATCTCGGGAGTAAGACCGTCTATCTTTATATCCATTTGTATAGCCGTGATACCTTCATGAGTTCCGGCGACCTTGAAGTCCATATCGCCGAAGAAGTCCTCAAGCCCTTGGATATCTACCATAGTCATCCAGCGGTCGCCTTCGGTAATAAGTCCGCATGAGATTCCGGCAACGGGCGCTTTAATGGGAACGCCGGCATCCATAAGAGCGAGAGTCGAACCGCAGATAGAACCCTGAGAAGTGGAACCGTTGGAAGAAAGAACTTCTGAAACCAATCTTAATGCGTAAGGGAATTCTTCAACTGAAGGAATAACGGGTTCAAGAGCTCTTTCCGCAAGGGCGCCGTGGCCTATTTCACGTCTGCCGGGACCTCTTGACGGTTTTGCTTCACCGACGGAATAGGCAGGGAAGTTATATTGATGCATATATCTTTTTGACTCTTCTCCGTCGATACCGTCGAGTATCTGAGAGTCACTGATAGGACCGAGCGTTGCGATCGTAAGTACCTGAGTCTGACCTCTTGTGAACATACCGGAGCCGTGTACTCTCGGAATGATGCCGACCTGCGCGTTGAGAGGACGTATTTCGTCGAGACCTCTTCCGTCGACTCTCTTGCCTTCGTCGAGAAGCCATCTGCGTACTACGAATTTCTGCAGTTTATATATACATTCGTCGATCATAGCGGTTTTTTCGGGATATTCCTCGTCGAATTTCGCGTGTATGCTTTCGACTATCGGAGCAAGTCTTGCTTCGCGGACGTTTTTATCGTCGGTGTCGAGAGCGGCACGAATATCTTCGACGGCGAAGTCTTTGACGGCTTCGAACATATCGTGGTCGACTTCCTGGGATTCAAACTGATATTTCGGTTTTCCGATCTCGGCTTGTACCTTTTTGATGAAAGCGACCATTTTTTTGATTTCCTCATGGCCTTTGCAGATACCGTCGAGCATAACGTCTTCTTTTACTTCTTTTGCGCCTGCTTCGATCATTACGATTTTTTCTTCCGTACCGGCAACGGTAACGGCCATCATCGATTTGCTTTTTTGTTCGGCGTCGGGGTTGATCACGATCTCACCGTCGACGAGACCTACGCTTACGCCGGCGATAGGTCCGTTCCAGGGAATATCTGAGATCGAGAGAGCGAACGAGGTGCCGAGCATACCGGCGATTTCGGGAGAGTAGTCGGGATCGACCGAAAGTACGGTCATAACGACGAGACAATCGTTTCTCATATCCTTCGGGAAGAGGGGACGGATCGGTCTGTCGACAACTCTTGAAACGAGTATGGCCTTGTCGGAAGGTTTTCCTTCTCTTTTAAGGAAAGAACCGGGGATCTTTCCGACTGAATAGAGTTTTTCTTCATAGTCAACGGAAAGAGGGAAATAGTCTATACCCTCTCTGGGCTTTTGAGACATAGTTACGTTTACCATAACGGTAGTTTCGCCGTAGCGGACGAGGCAGGAACCGTTAGCGAGTCCGCACATCATACCGGTTTCGAAACTGATCTTTTTTCCTGCGAATTCAGTTTCGAATACTCTGTAATTTTCAAACATTTGAACCATCCTTTCATTAAGTCCGGAAATATCCGGAATTTGTTTCGGTCGGCTCGGGATTTAGCAATAGCTCAAAGGTCCGGCGAATGAGAGGGCCGGGCGCTTGAGCAACTGCTAAAAATCCTTGCTGACCTTGTTTCGTTTCGTACATAAAGGCGGACGGCGCAGCCGTCCGCCTTTCAGCATGATTACTTACGTAATCCGAGTTTCGCAACGATCGAACGATATCTTTCGATATCTTTCTTCTGAAGGTAGGCGAGAAGATTTCTTCTGCGTCCGACCATCTTAAGAAGACCGCGGCGGGAATGGTGGTCCTTCTGATGCACTTTAAGGTGCTCGGTAAGGTCGTTGATCCTCTTTGTGAGGATAGCGATCTGAACTTCAGGAGAACCGGTGTCGTTATCGTGGGTTTTGTTTTCCGCGATAATCGCGCTTTTTTCTTCTTTCATCAGCATTGATATTCACCTCTCTTTTAATATAGGCCGGTAATCACAGAACGGGGACGAGGTCTTTCCGGCAGATACCGGCAAACTCCCGCGATCCGAGAATACGGCAATTTTATTCATTATAACAATACGGAAGCAAGTTGTAAAGAGTTTTTTCAAAAAAAGATAAAAAATATTATTTTATATTTCCGGCGCTCCGATAGCGTCGGAAAGTATTATAAAGGGCAAAGAAAAACTGTTTTCGAGGTAATCTGACGACGATTCCATAAGTTCGACTTTGGATTTATCGTATTTTGCGATCGGGAGGCTCATTGTTACGGTGGTCCCGCCGCCTTGAACAGAAGACAGTGAAAGAGTACCGCCGAACGATTCGACGGCAAGTTTGGCAACGGTGAGACCCAGACCGAGTTTTTGTGTGTCGGAATAGAACGGCTCGCAGGCTCTCATAACCGATTTTGACGACATACCGCTGCCGAGATCACGAATTATTATAACGGCGTCCGTTTTTGATGAATTCGTTTTCATTTCAAGACAAACCGACGAAGAAGAGGGAGTGAATTTAAATGCGTTTGACAGAACGTTGAGTATTCCTTCTGACAGAAACTCAGCTCTCCCGCGTACGAAGACGGGATTCGGAGGCAGAACGAAAGAGAAATCCGCAGTCGAAGAGACCGTGATCGCCTGCACGGCAGTACAAAGTTCACGCAGAAAATCGCTCAGGTCAAAGAGATTTTTCGGAGCGGATTCGGGATAATTTTTAAGTTTACCGTATTCCGTTATATTTATGGAATTACGGAGCATCTCATAGCCATGGTCGTTGATATTTTGAAGCTGTTCGCGGAAATTGTCGTATACGTAGTCGGATTTTCCCATTAAAGACAGAGAAGAGAACATAGCTGTCAGAGGAGAACGGAAAGCGTGGGCTATTTCCGAAAACAGGGTTTCTTTTTCGATGGTTGTATCTTCGCTTTCGGCATAAGACGGGTTTAAGACCGCACCTATCGATTTCCCTTCGGAAACGATCGGCGTAAACACAGCGTTGATACACGGAGAATCAAGACGCGGGAATATGACCGAAATACTTTTTCCGGAGGTCAACGCGGCGATAACGGCGTCAGAGTCGGGATACATTTCCATCATGTTGACGGTATCGGAAAATTTAGAGGGAAAAAGCTTTTCGGCAGACTGGTTTTTATAGACGATATTGAGTCTGATATCGGTTATTATTATCGGAAGTTTAGAGTCCGAGTATATATTTATAATATCCCGGCACTTGTCAAAAACAGGATTCGGCATCATAAAAACCTCCGTGATCAATATAGTGGAATAAGTATACCAAAAAAAACGATAAAAATCAATCAAAAAACCGTTTTTTCGATTTTGTTTTACAATAAAGTAAAAATTATTTAAAAAAAGCTGGGATCGTAAGTTTTAAAAAACGGAATTGTATGTATTTTTGCCCAAAAGTTTCACGAAATTCGGCGCGGAGTTATAACAAAACTAAAAAAAACGGTTAAATTTTTGACAAACTCTTGTATATTGAAAAAAAATAATATAAAATGGTAAAAGAAAAAAATAAACGGAGGTTGTTTATTATGGGAATAAAAGTTGGAATTAACGGTTTTGGCCGTATCGGAAGACTTGTTTTCCGCGCGGCGACGTCAAGACCCGACGTGTTCGATATCGTCGGAGTCAACGATCCTTTTGTCGACGTCGACTATATGGTATATATGGTTAAATATGATACCATACACGGAAAATTCGACGGAGAGGTCAAAGCTGAAAACGGAAAACTCGTTGTAAACGGAAAAGCGATCAACGTATATGCCTGCAAGGATCCTGCCGAGATACCCTGGAAGGACTGCGGCGCCGAATACGTAGTCGAATCTACCGGCGTATTTACGACGACTGAAAAGGCGTCTGCTCACCTTGCCGCCGGAGCAAAGAAAGTTGTTATCTCGGCTCCTGCGAAGGATAAAGAGACACCTACTTTCGTATGCGGAGTAAACCTTGACAAATACACGAAGGACATGAAGGTCGTTTCGAATGCTTCCTGCACGACGAACTGTCTTGCTCCTCTCACAAAAGTCATCAACGACAATTTCGGTATCATTGAAGGACTTATGACAACGGTCCACTCCACGACTAATACTCAGAAGACGGTCGACGCTCCTTCCGCGAAGGATTGGAGAGGCGGACGTGCGGCAGCGGGAAATATCATTCCGTCGTCCACCGGAGCTGCAAAGGCCTGCGCGCTCGTTCTTCCTGAAGTCAAAGGCAAACTGACCGGTATGGCTTTCCGCGTACCGACTCTTGACGTTTCGGTAGTCGATCTCACGGTGAGACTTGAAAAAGCGACCACTTACGAAGAGATCTGCGCAAAGGTAAAAGAAGCGTCCGAAGGGTCTATGAAGGGCATACTCGGATATACGGATGAAGAAGTCGTATCTTCCGATTTCTATTCAGATCCCAGAACGTCCATCTTCGACGCGAAAGCCGGAATCATGCTGAATCCGAATTTCGTAAAACTCGTATCCTGGTACGACAACGAATGGGGTTATTCAAACAAAGTGCTCAACCTCATCGAGCATATGTACAAAGTAGATAACAAGTAATTTACCGACTGATATCGGGATCGGCTCCGCCTCAAATATGAGGCGGAGTTTTTTATTGATTCGAGATGAAAAAATTATTTAAAAAGTCGTAAAAAAGCTATTGACTTTTTTAAAAACGTTTCTTATAATGGGGGCGAAACATAGTAAGACAGCTTGATAGAAAAGTCGTTCTTGCTATGTTTTATTGCTATAAAAACGTATTTCCGACCGGGAGGTATAAATTTATGGGACGAGAATCGGGGCAGAAGCTTGCAGAAAAGGAATGTAACTGTACAGAGAAAAATGAAGACGGCGGAAAAAAGGTAAAACCCAAAGGTGAAAAGGAATTGCTGATAAACAGAAAGATCAGCGATAAGGACATGAAAAAAATAACCAAAGCGGTTGAAGGTGAGATCAAGTTTATAATCGTCGGAGATCTTGATCTTAAGAGCAAATACGCAAGATCGATATTGGTGGTTACCGATAAAAAGATCTATGCTTTTGACGATGCCTTTGACGGAGAGGTTTTCTCAAAGGAATACGGTGAGATAAAGAAAGCATACGTGAAAAGGTATTACGGCAACGCCATGCTGATACTCGCCGAAGATGAAGATAAAAAGAAAAGAACGAATTTCATAAGATTTTCTTATAAAGTCGCATCTCTCTACGATGCCGCGGCGTATTTCATTGAAAATGTCGCTTCGGGCAAGGATATGGACGAAGAAATGGATGCGATAGAGGCGGCGTTCGAGAAACAGTTTTCGGTATGTCCGAAATGCGGAAGGACGCTGATAAGACCCGGCGCCGAATGTATGAACTGTCAGTCGAAGAACAAGATGTTCAAAAAGATGATGAAGTACGTTTCTCCTTACAAGGTGCCTATTTTGATCGGACTTTTGCTTTCCTGCGTAACGACGGTAGTCGCGCTGGTACCTCCTTATATGACGAAACAGCTCGTCGACGAAGTGTTCCCGAACAAAGACGAAAGAATGTTGGTCATAATACTCGTGGCGCTGGTGGCTTCGTATATTGTTCAATACGGAGTGGGCTTTTTCCGGTCATATATACTCAGAATCGCGGGCGAAAAAGTAGTTACAGATTTAAGAAAAGATATTTACGCGAAAGCGCAGCACCTTCCTATGACTTTTTATGACAGAACAAGTACGGGATCGGTTATAAACAGGATACTCACCGACGCGGCTAAAGTGCAGGATTTCGTCATGAGGATAACTCAGGAGGTCGTGATACAGTTTTTCCAGATGATAGGCATTATCGTTATAATGCTGACGATGCATTGGAAACTGACGCTGCTGTCGCTGATACCGGTGCCGATCGTGGTAATAGGTGCGAAAATATTCGGAGAAAAAATAAGCCCCTACTACCGCAGGATATGGCGCAGATGGTCGGCGGCGACCTCAGTTTTGACGGATACTCTTCCGGGAATAAGAGTTATCAAGGCGTTTACGAATGAAGAAGGTTCGACGAAAGAGTTCGGAAGTTATACGGATGAACTGCTGAAAACGGTAACTTCGGCGTCGAAGATAACGATAATGTTCCCGCATATAGTCTCGTTTATCGTAACCTGCGGTTCGCTTTTGATATGGGGAATTGGCGGTTTCGAGGTAATAAACGAGAGCGGTTCGGTCTCACCCGGACTTTTGATTTCGTTTATTTCGTATGCTTCGATGTTTTACGGTCCGGTGAGTTTCTTCGCAAACCTTAACGATACTTATCAGAATACTCTCACCTCCGCGGAACGCTTGCTCGATATAATAGATGCGGAGCCGGAAAACGATTTCGGAAAAGGCAACAAGATAGATAGACTGAAAGGGAAATTCGAGTTCAGAAACGTCAACTTTTCCTTTGACCGTACTAAAAAAACGCTTAACAACGTAAACCTTACCATAGAGCCGGGCGATATAGTCGGAATCGTCGGGACGACGGGCGCCGGAAAATCAACGATCATAAATCTTTTGATGAGATATTACGATCACTATGACGGCGAGATACTTGTCGACGGAATAAATATCCGCGATATAGATATGGAAAGCTACCGTTCTCAGATCGGCTACGTTCAGCAGGAACCGATGATGTTCCATGACAGCGTGTTCAACAATATTGCCTACGGCTGCGATAATCCGCATATAGAACAGGTCATAAACGCGGCGGAGATAGCGAACGCTCACGAATTCATAGCGAGATTGCCGGACGGTTACGATACCGTTTTGGGCGAGCGCGGAATAGGTGTTTCGGGAGGAGAACGTCAGCGTCTTTCGATAGCGAGAGCGATATTGAAGAACCCGAGCGTGCTTTTCTTCGATGAAGCGACAGCTTCGGTGGACTCCGAGACCGAAAGTCAGATACAGGAGGCAATCGAGCGGCTTATCAGCGGCAGAACGACGATAATGATAGCGCATAGACTTTCAACTCTTCGTAAGGCGAACAAGATAATAGTTGTCGATAAGGGCGAGATAATCGAGATGGGCTCACCCGAAGAGCTTATGGCGCTCAAAGGCAAATATTATAAGCTCATACAGATCCAGACTATGTCGGATCAGATACGCAAGACCAAAGAAGAAGAAAGATTCGAATAACGGCAGAGGAGGAGAGGATATGGCTCGACTTTATATAGACGACGACAGCGTGAGATTTATCCGAAAAGACATAACGCTGGTCGATATGGAATTTTACGACGGAAGAAAATTTGAAGATCTTGAACCGAGAAGACTTTTTCCCAGGACCGGACTCGGGAAATATATAACCCTTCTCGACTCGGAGGGGGAAGAAAAAGCGATCATAAGAAACCTTGAAAACTTACTTCCCGAATCGAAAAAGATCATAGAAGAATGTCTTGATGAATTTTATCTTATACCGAAGGTAACAAAAATAAATAAAATAACGATAAAATCCGGAACGGTAAAGATAGACGTCGAAACGAACAAGGGGCAAACCGTGATCGAAACGAGGAATATATTGCACGGGATAAAACGTATATACGGAACGAGAGTATTGTTCAGAGACAGCGACGATAACAGATACGAGATACTCGATATGCATCAGCTCGATAAAAGAAGCAGAAGACTTATAGAAGAATATTTATAATAATTTTAGGAGGATAAAAATGAAACTTATAATTGCGATAGTAAATAACGATGACAGCGCAAAAGCGGCTTACGCGCTTACGGATGCGGGATTTTTTATGACAAAGTTGTCAACTACCGGCGGCTTTTTGATGGTCGGGAACACGACGCTTTTGATCGGTGCAGAAGAAGATGAAGTTACCAAGGCTATGGACATACTGAAATCGACCTGTATCACGCGCAAACAGATCAACCCGCCTACCGCTTCTTTCGGAGTCGGAACTACCGATAACTGCATTCCGAAAGAGGTTACCGTCGGAGGCGCAACGGTATTCGTGCTTTCTATAGACAGTATGGAAAAGATATAAGATTTGCATATGGATAAAAAGTCCTGCGAATTTGCAGGACTTTTCTTTTTTGTCTTACCGATCCGTCGGATATTTTGAAAATTCATAGCCTTTTTCTCTGATAGCGTTGATCGCATCCGGGAGTATTTGAGCGTTTGTGGAGGAGACGGCATGAAGGAGATAAATTGCGCCGTCGTGGGTAAAATCGGTCAATTTTTTAAGAGTGGCTTCCGGATCGGGCTGAGAATCTTTTCTCCAGTCGGCGTAAGCGAAACTCCAAAATACGCTTCTGTAGTTCAGAGATTCGACGAGCGCAAGCGTTTTTTCGCTG
>JAGAEK010000130.1 GCA_017828835.1 Oscillospiraceae bacterium
ACGGGTTGAGAACGAATATTGAATTGCAGAATTCGAATCTGCGTACGGTGTCGCAGAATATCAATGAATCTCTCGGCGGATTCAGAAAATCGGTGAATGATATGACCGCGGCGATGGAGCAGAGGATGGAGAATCTGCGTGTCTCGATGGACAAAAAGCTCGGCGACATACAGGCGGATAACCAGAAGAAGCTTGACGAGATGCGAGGAGTTGTTGACGAGAAACTGCAGAAGACGCTGGATGAAAAGATAGGTCAATCGTTCAAAGCGGTCAGCGAGCGGCTCGAGCAGGTGTATAAAGGACTCGGCGAGATGCAGACGCTTGCAAACGACGTCGGAGATCTCCAAAAGACGCTTATAAACGTTAAAACGAGAGGCAACCTCGGCGAATTACAGCTGTCGAGGATACTTGATCAAATTATGGCACCGTCGTTATACAGCGAAAACGTAATAACTAAAAGGGGAAGTTCGGATCGTGTGGAATTTGCGGTAAAGCTGCCGGGTAAATCCGAAAGCGACGGACCGGTATATCTGCCGATCGATTCAAAATTCCCGACTTCCGCATACAACGCGCTTCAGGATGCTTATGACAGCGCGGACCAGGAAAGCATAGAACAAGCGAGCAAATCGCTTGAAGCGATCATAAAAAAATGCGCGAAGGATATTTCCGATAAATATATAGATCCTCCGAATACGACCGAGTTTGCGATAATGTTTCTTCCGATCGAGGGGCTTTACGCCGAGGTCGTAAGAAGAAGCGAGCTTATGGAAGAATTGCAGAGAAAGTACCGCATAAACGTCGCCGGTCCGACTACTATAACCGCGCTGCTGAACAGCTTGCAGATGGGCTTCAAGACGCTTGCGATAGAAAAAAGATCGGGAGAAGTGTGGAAATTGCTTTCAGCGGTCAAAAAAGAGTTCGGTAACTTCGCGGAGGTTCTGAATAATGCTAAAGAAAAGATTAATAGAGCAAATGAAGAAATGGATAAGTTGGTAGGAGTGAGGACAAGACAAATAATACGCAGCTTAAAAAACGTTGAAGAGATGCCGGAGCTTGAAAGTGCGCAGCAGATGATAGACAGTACGGGAGACGCTGCGGGAGACGTAGAAACGGAATAGGGAGAAAGAAAATGCTGATAATTTACAATCGTTCGACAGATCCTGCGTATAATCTTGCGATGGAAGAATATATGCTCGATCGCAAGAGCGATGATATAATTATGTTATGGCGTAACTCTGACGCGGTTATAATCGGCAGAAATCAAAACGCGATCGAAGAGATGAATCTCGATTACATAAAAGAACATAATATAACTGTTATACGGCGCCTTACGGGAGGCGGCGCAGTGTTTCACGACCTCGGGAACCTTAATTTTACGTTTATAAAGAAAAATCAAGAGGGAATGTTCAATGATTACAGCGGATTTACTCGACCGGTCAGGGATTATCTGAGGACGCTCGGGGTGAATTGCGAACTTTCGGGCAGAAACGATATACTGGTTGACGGAATGAAGGTTTCGGGAAACGCCCAGACGGTGAGGAAAGGACGCATAATGCACCATGGAACGCTGCTTTTTTCGGCTGATATAAGCAGACTTTCGGGTGCGCTTAAAGTCAGAGAGGTAAAAGCGGAAAGCAGAGGTATAAAATCATATCGTTCAAGAGTTGCAAATATTTATGATTGTCTTGAGAAGAAAATGAGTATCGAGGAGTTTACGGAAGGACTTCTTGCGTATTTTTGCGAAAAATACGCCGACGCGGAGTTTTATGAAATATCGAAAAAGGATATAGCGGAAGTTGAGAAGCTTGTAGCGGAAAAATACGGGAAGTGGGAATGGAATTTCGGAGAAGCGCCGAAATATAACTACAGAAATTCAAAGAAATATCCTTTCGGCGTCGTTGATTTATATATTCAGACCGAAAACTCTAAGATAGAGGCGATTACGATAAACGGAGATTATTTCGGCGTCAAAGACATATCCGAAGCGGAAGGTAAGTTTGTCGGAGTTTTACATAGGTATGAGGATATATTCAAAATGGCGGAAGAAATCGGAATAGACCGATATATAAGCGGAATGGCCGCGGAAGATTTTGCGAGACTTGCAACAGAATAACGGACGGAATTGAGGATATAAGTTATGACCGAGGTATTGCAAAAGATAGCGCTGATTTATTTGGCGGCAATAAATATATACGGATTTATCGTTTGCGGGGCAGATAAATTAAAAGCAAAACGCAAAAAGAGAAGGGTACCCGAAAAAACACTTTTTATAATAAGCGCAATAGGCGGAAGTTTGGGTATGTTTTTGGGAATGTTGATTTTTCGGCATAAGACCCGCCATATGAAGTTTGTGATCGGGATACCGTTGATCATTTTACTGCAGGCAATAGCTTTTCTGTTATTGAAAAAATTCGGTATAATATCGATTTGAATCTCACGGAAAGGAGTACTTTTGAGGAATACAAAAGTTTGCGTTCGTAAAAATGAAACTTATTGAGATAAAAAGTTATGAAGAATTTATCGGTGAAGTCGAAAAAATAGGGTTCGGACAATTCGGCGAAGACAGAGAAGGTATTTTCAAGTTTAGGTTAAACGGTAAACCGTCGGAACTGGAAAACTGGGAAAGCAAGGCGCTTGAAGAAAAGAGAATTGTTATAGCAAAGCTGTTTTTCGGTAAAAAAGGCTACGTATCAAAAGAGCTATACCCTTATTTTTTCAGGCTGCGCAGAGATTTGAGAAATGCAGAGGAAGCATATAACGAGGGGATTATAAGCAGGCAAGCAAAGAAAGTTTATGATATTATAAGCTCTTTCGAACGAGGAGTCACGACTCCCGAAATATGCAGGATAGGCGGGTTCGGAAAAGAGGAGAAAGCGATGCTTGACTCTGATATAGAAGAACTTCAGATGAAAATGTATATAACGATGTGTTCGGAAGACAGAAAAATATCGTTAAAAGGATACGAATATAAAATGGCTAGACAGCATTACTGTGATGCCGAAAAATATTTTTCTGAGGACGTTTTTGAAAAAGCGTTGAAAATGACAAAAAAAGAAGCAGAGGAAATGATAATGAGAAGGATTCTCGATATCAATCCCTATGCTTTGAAAGAGGACGTTGAAAGGTATATATACGGAAATTAAAATCAGGAGCTTTTTAATTTTCTGACGATCTTTTCACAAAGCTCGACAATGGCGAATTTGACTTTATATTTTGTTTTTCGGACGAGTATTTCGGAGGAATTTCCGTAATACTCGTTTATATTTATGCTGTTTTTCTGATATGCGGCCGGTATACAAAGAGGCGGAAACATAACGCACCACCAATTTTTTCCGTTGCCGGTCCCGATAATTATCCTCAGAGCATCGTAATTACCGGACGGCATAGTAAAGTTATCATATTCTTTTGTGTCGAAATACGTTTCCGTCAGTTCCGCTCTTACGGGGTAATCGAATCCTTGTTCCGATATAACGGTTTCGGCGACGGAGATGATATCGGAAAGTTTCCCTGATATTATTTTCTCGGCGTCGTTTTTTGAAACGGAAGTGTCGATATCTCCGAAAGCGTCGAGTATTGCGTCTCTGACAGCGAGTTTCAGAGTTTGATCCTGTTCGGAATCGGAATTTGCGATCACGTGTAGGCGGATCGTGTTTTCGCGTATTGATCTGCATTTGAGATAAAATGAAAAAATATCTTGAAAAATAACCGAAATGATGACGAACAGTATTGCCAACGATAAAAACAGAGCTTTTCTTTTCATTATGTAAAATCCCGTCCTTAATCCGAATTGTTACATACGGATTATTGACGGGAAAAACTCGGTTTATTCAAAAATATGTGATCAGTATACGACAGCTCCGGATCTTACGGGAGAGGCGAGAAAAACTTTTCCGAACCGTACCAATTCCGGAATAGCGTTTTGAGCTTCGGTTTCGGAGCGGAAAATTCCGAATACGGCGACTCCGCTGCCGGTTATTCCGGCGCCCAAAGCACCTGCGGCAATCAAAGCGTTTTTAATGGGTAAAATTTTATCAGGAAATACTACCGGCTCAAAGACGTTGCATAGAGATTTAGCAATAAAATCAACGTCCTTGCGATCTATTGCGGATATCACTGAATCTGTGTCGGGACGCTTGATTTCAGCGGAATAATCGTCGTATAGCTCGAAAGCGTGTTTTGTCAGCATACCGAAAGGCGGTTTCACGACCAAAAAAAAGCATTCGGGTAAATCGGGCAGTACAACGATATTTTCGCCGATACCTGTTATATGTGCGGTCGAACCGACGATACAAAACGGAACGTCAGCCCCTACGGTTATACCTATATCGCACAGCTCATTTAAGGAAAGACCCGTGCCGCAGAGAGCATTAAGTCCGACCAGAACTCCGGCGGCGTCTGACGATGCTCCGCCGAGACCTGCCTGAGACGGTATGTTTTTTTGTATCTCTATTTTGAATCCGCGGTGTTGCGGTTCGACTGTTTTAATAAAGTTGATTGCAGCCCTATGAGCGGTATTTTCATCTCCCAAAGGAATTTTTTCGTCTGTCGACGATACCTTGACGAAATCATCGTCGGTCTTTGAAATTCTGATAACGTCATAAAGGTCTATCGTCTGCATTACCATATCCATAAGATGATATCCGTCATCACGTTTTTTTCCGATATCCAATGTGAGATTGAGTTTAGCCGGGGCTTTGACTTTTAAACTATTCAAAAAGTGCACCTCTGTAACTTACATTTTAAAAGCGAAAAATCTTTTTGCCGAAATTGCTTTTTGAGGACACATCTCCTGGCAGCAAAAGCAATGTATACATTTATTATAACTGATACGCGCCTTTTTGTCTACAATTTTAATTGCTTTCATGGGACAAGTTTCAGAACAGCGGCCGCAGCCTATGCAGGTTTCCTTGGTTATCGAGGGTTTTGGCTGGAAAAGTCTTTTTTTGAGAAAACGCCAAGGTTTCAGTAACGGTTTCGGAGTTCTCTGGTCAAATCCGATATCACAGGCGTCCGGCCTCTTGAATGAAAGAGTACCTAAAACGTCGACGCCGTCACCGACAAGATTTGAACTGTCAGGACTTTCGGAAGAGAGACCGCGATCTATTTCGGCTTTTACGATCGGAGCTTCATTCACGCTGAATCCCGCAACGTCAAGCAAAACACGGTCAAGATTATAAATATCTGTCGACGCGAGCGTAAGCCCCGAATATACGGGGGTTCCGCCTGAAGGTCCGTTCCCCTCCATACACCAAACGGCGTCAACAAAGGTGATATTCGGCACGACACACAGTGAAAGGTCTATAAGCATGTTGCAAAAATCAGCTTGTTCCTGGAACCTGAAATGCAGCTCGGGTTTTGCGAGTCCCGGTATACATCCGAAAAGATTTTTCACTGAACCCGAAATTCCGGTCAGTGCGTGGGTTTTGAGTTTGCAGATGTTTATAATAAAATCAGCGTCCGCGATTGGAGTAATGAGTTCAAAATTATGAACGAGTTTTCCGTTTGGTACGGATTTTGGCTTTGACGAAAAATCGAAGTTGAGGTTTACTCCTTCGATATCGCAGAGCGAGGTATATTCGGTTGAGGAGTAAACCGCGGAAAGGCGGGCTTTGTTATACAATCCTCCGGGACTTTCGGCAATCGTTATTTCCCCGGCGCCGAGTTCTTTCAATTTCAAAATGATCGCTCTGACAAATTCAACGCGTGTTACGACGGCGGAATCGGGAGAGCTTTTTAAAAGCAGATTAGGTTTGATCACGATTTTCATTCCGGGACGTATAAGCTTTTCCAGTCCGAGCAACGAAAAGTGAGTGTCCACTGATTTTTTCATAGTTTCTTCTTCATAATCCGCAGTTTTGACTATTGAGATCTTACCCATATAAAAACTCCTTTTTAACTGGATTTGAAAGCAAAAAGCTCAAAGCTTAAGCTTTGAGCTCATGTAAAAATTCATCAATTCGTTTCATAGCTTCCTTGATATTTTCGAGTTTATTGGAATAGGACATTCTGACAAAACCCTCGCCGCATTCGCCGAAAGCAACGCCGGGAACGACAGAAACTTTTTTCGACATCAGCAGTTTTTCGCAGAATTCCTCAGAAGTGAGACCGGTCGAACGGATATCGGGAAAAACGTAGAAAGCACCTTCGGGATTGAAGCAGGTAAGCCCCATTCTGTTAAGCTCTCCGACGATATACTGTCTTCGGATATCATATTCGGCCACCATTTTTTGCGAGTCCTCGTCACAGCTTTTCAGCGCCTCAAGCGCAGCATATTGCGAGATCGAAGACGGACACATTACGGCATACTGGTGTACTTTCATCATTTGTTTGGCTATGGGAACGGGAGCACAGGCATAACCTATACGCCAACCGGTCATAGCAAAAGCTTTTGAAAATCCGCTGACGAAGATCGTGCGTTCTCTCATACCGTCAATTTCGGCAAAAGAAACGTGTTTATTTCCGCCATATGTAAGTTCGGCATATATTTCGTCGGTGATTACGATAATATCAGTGCCGCGAAGGACGTCTGCGATAGCCTCAAGGTGTTCGCGTTTCATGATCGCACCGGTCGGATTGCTCGGGAAAGATATAATAAGTGCCTTGGTTTTCGGGGTGATTTTTGATTTTATCTCTTCGGGAGTAACACGAAAAGCATCTTCGGCGCGTGTTACGATAGAAACGGGGACAGCACCGCAAAGTTGGATCGTGGGAGCGTAGGAAACGAAGCACGGCTCGACCACGAGCACCTCGTCTCCGGGCTCGAGCAGAGCTCTGAAAGCAATATCTATTGCCTCGGATGCTCCGATAGTTACGATCATTTCGTTGTTTTCATAACTTATGTTATATTTTCTTTTAAGGTATTTCGAGATCTCATGTTTCAGAGGCGCGATACCAGTGTTGGCGCTGTAATATGTTTTTCCTTCATCAAGGGATGCGATTGCGGCGGCTCGGATCTTATCAGGTGTAACGAATCCGGGTTCTCCCAAACCGAGAGAAACAACGCCATCCATCTCTTCAGCAAGATCAAAAAAACGACGTATACCGGAAGGTTTTATTGACATAACGTTTTTAGACAATATTTTGTTGTAATCAAGCATTATAAACCCTCCGCAATAAAAATTTAGTTTAAAAAATATTATATAACAAAAACCCGAAAAGTAAAATCGAAAAAATAAACAGTGATTTTTTGATTTAAGTTATAATTTTTATAGGAATTTACAAAAACAGTACAAACATTTTTTGTAAAACGGTTCAATATAAAAATTTACATCATGACGGAACGAATTCTTCGGTACCTATATCAGTCAGCATACCTTTAACTTCATTATACGGCATGGAGTAACGTTGACTGAGATAGCGGGTAGCCGCGCCGAGTTCTCCGTGAGGTCCGCCGAGCTGGCTTATGATGATTTTTGCGAGTGCGGGGGAAGGTCTTTTGATGTTTACGGGGTATTGCAGTTTTTTCTCATATTTCCACATATTCAGTCCTCCTTATTTTCCGTGTTTTCCCAGGGCCACGGACCGTCTGTCCATGTCCATTCATCTCCTCCGGAAAAATCGAGAGGAGTAAGCGGGCCGTATTTTTTGACATAATCGTTATATGCTTGTTCACGTATTGCTTTATGCTTTAAAAAATATGCGATAGCTTCACTGCTTTTGGGGTGAGAGTCAAGGAATAAGTTGGCTTCTTTTAATGCAAAATCGCATATTTGTATTCTGTTCAGAAGAGATTGTTTTTCCATGATCATTTATCCCTCCCGATATAAGGAAGATCGAGTTCTTCGAAAATAGTTCCTCTTTTGAATCCGGCTTGAGGGTCATAAATTTTTTGCCAATATTGAAAAGGCATATAAGCCATAGCAAGAGGAAGCATATCTATATTGTTTGAATTGTTGCTGTTTTCGTTCACAATGTTTTTCTCCTTTTGAGATATTTGAAAAACGCTGTTTGGTTTTTCGATAGTATTATATGAAGATATTTACGGAGTTGCGATAAGAAAAAATTGACTTTTACCGTTTGTGAGATTATAATAAAAAAAGTATTTAGAATTAAATTCTTGAAGGAGAAGATAAAATGCCGGTAGTAAATTATGAACAATACAAAACAATGTTGGAAAATGCAAAAAAGGGCGGATATGCGTATCCGGCTTTTAACGTGTCGTCTATGGAGACGGCAAATGCGGTTTTGAACGGACTTGCACAGGCGCAGTCGGACGGAATAATCCAGGTTTCGACAGGCGGCGGAGCCCACGCTTCGGGCTCTGCGGTAGCGGACAGCGTTATCGGTGCGATTTCTCTTGCGAACCACGTTCATTTGATGGCGGAAAAATATAATATATTCGTAGCGCTCCACACCGACCACTGCAACAGCAAAAAAGTCGACAGTTTTCTTATACCGCTGATCGAGGAAACGGAAAGAAGACGTGCACGCGGTGAGAAAAACCTTTTCAACAGCCATATGTTTGACGGTTCGGACATTCCTTTGAAGGACAATTTGAAGATCGCGAAAAAACTTCTTGAAAGATGCGCGAAGAACGAGATAATACTTGAAGTTGAGGCGGGTGTCGTCGGCGGTGAAGAGGACGGAGTTAACAATGAGGGAGCTCCGAATTCCAAGCTTTACACGACTCCGGAAGATATGCTCGAGGTATATGAGGCGCTCGGCGGAGATCCTAATGCGATATTCACGCTTGCAGCCACGTTCGGAAACGTTCACGGAGTATATAAGCCCGGAAACGTAAAATTGAATCCGAAGATACTTCGCGACGGACAAGCCGCGCTGAAAGCAAAATACGGCGATGATAAGAGTTTCTATTTTGTATTTCACGGCGGTTCGGGTTCCGAGAAATGGGAGATCGAGGAAACTCTCGGCTACGGAGTTATCAAGATGAATATAGATACAGATACTCAATATGCGTTTACACGTCCGATAGTTGACCATATGTTTACAAATTACTCAGGTGTTTTGAAGATCGACGGCGAAGTCGGAAACAAGAAAGTCTACGATCCGAGATCTTACCTCAAAGCGGCGGAAAAAGGTATGGCGGAGAGAGTTATTGAAGCCACCCACGATTTGAAGTCCGCGGGAAAAACAATGTTCGGCAAATAATTTTTATGATTTTTATACCCCGTAGAAGTCAATGCTTTTACGGGGTATATTTTTTGCTTTAAAAATAAAAACGAATGAGTCCGGGAAATCCGGACTCCTTCGCGATAGATTTATTTTGACTGATTATTCGACGTCATAAAGCTTTGAGAGCTTGAGCAGATGAGCATATTTATCTGCAGCATTCTGTTCGGCTTTGTCGAAGAGTATGTCGGCTCTTTCGGGGAAGGCTCTTGTGAGCGAGCTGTAACGGACTTCGTTTGCGATAAAGTCTTTATAGCTTGCGGTAGGAGCTTTCGAATCGAGCTGGAACGGATTCTTACCGTCGGCGGCAAGTCTCGGATCAAAGCGGAAGGTATGCCAATATCCGGCGGCGACGGCGTTTTTGATCTCTGTCTGTGCACCGGAGAGACCGCCTTTGATTCCGTGGTTGATACAAGGAGCGTAAGCGATTATGATAGAAGGACCGTGGTAAGATTCAGCTTCCGCGAATGCCTTGATACACTGAATGTAGTCGGCGCCCATAGCGACCTGAGCAACGTATACGTATCCGTAACTCATTGCAATAGCGGCGAGGTCTTTCTTTTTGACTTCCTTGCCGGATGCGGCAAACTGTGCTACCGCGCCGGTAGGAGTTGATTTGGAGGATTGCCCGCCGGTATTTGAGTAAACCTCGGTATCGAATACGAGAATGTTCACGTCTTCACCGGAAGCGATAACGTGATCCAGACCGCCGAAACCGATATCGTAAGCCCAACCGTCTCCGCCGAATATCCAAACGGATTTCTTTGCGAGATAATCCTTGTTGTTGAGGATATAAGTTTTGTCGTCGCTTGTGCAGGAGCAATCGGTCAAAGCTTTTATGAGATCGGCGGTCGCGGCGGTGTTGGCTTTACCGTTGTCGACTGTATCAAGATAATTCGTTATAGCGGCCTTTACGGATTCGTTGCAGCTCTTTTCAAGGATATTTTTGAGACGTGCGATAAGTCCGTTTCTGATCGCCGACTGGGCGAGGAACATACCGTAGCCGTATTCGGCGTTATCTTCAAACAAGGAGTTAGCCCAGGCAGGACCTTTACCCTGTTTGTTTACGGTATAAGGCGTTGAAGGAGCGGAACCGCCCCAGATAGAAGAACATCCGGTAGCGTTGGCTATATACATTCTGTCGCCGAAGAGCTGTGTTACGAGCTTTGCGTAAGGAGGTTCGCCGCAGCCTGCGCAGGCGCCGGAGAATTCAAGCAGAGGTTGTTTGAACTGGCTGCCTTTAACGGTAGTTTCTTTGAATTTCTCGTTAACTTCGGGCTTTTCAGGAAGTTTTTGTCCGTAAGTGAATACTTCCTGCTGATCAAGTTGAGAATCAAGCGCCTCCATAGCGAGAGCCTTGAGTCCTTTCTTTCCGGGACATACTGTTACGCAGGATCCGCAACCCGTACAATCGAGAGCGGATACGGTCATTGTGAATTTATATCCGGGCATATCGGTCATATCTGCAAGTTTAGTTCCGGCGGGAGCGGCGGCAGCTTCTTCGGCAGTCATGGCGACGGGTCTGATGACCGCGTGCGGGCAGACGTAAGAGCAGAAGTTGCATTGGATACAATTTTCAGGATTCCAGCTCGGAACGTCGACTGCGATACCGCGTTTTTCATAAGCCGCTGAGCCCTGAGGCATAGAGCCGTCTTCGCGTCCAATGAAAGCGGAAACGGGAAGAGCATTTCCACGCTGAGCATTTGCGGGGATCAGGATATCGTTTACAAATTCGACCAGATCTTTACGGTCTCCCTCGGCAACGGTAACAGGCATATCGCCTTTTGCGTCAGCCCAGGAAGAAGGATACTTGACTTCTTTTATGTCGGTCACACCGCGGTCGATAGCGCCGTGGTTCATGGCGACGACTTTTTCACCTTTTTTGCCGTAAGAAGCAGTCGCAGCGTCTTTCATATATTTGACGGCATCGTCTACGGGGATGATGTTCGCAAGCTTAAAGAAAGCAGCTTGAAGGATGGTGTTTACTCTTCCGCCGAGTCCGAGTTCTTTTGCAATCGAAACGCCGTCGATGGTGTAAAATTTGATATTGTTACGTGCGATAAATCTCTTGACCGTTCCGGGAACCTTTTCTTCGAGTTCATTCATATCCCAGCCGCAGTTGAGAAGGAAGGTACCGCCGGGTTTGATATCCTGGACCATATCGTATTTTGAAATATAGGACGGGTTATGGCAGGCAACGAAGTCGGCTTTGTTGACGAGGTAGGTGGATTTTATCGGAGTATGTCCGAAACGAAGGTGAGAAACGGTTACGCCGCCTGATTTTTTGGAGTCGTAGGCAAAGTATGCCTGAGCGTACATATCGGTATGGTCGCCGATGATTTTGATCGAGTTTTTGTTTGCACCGACAGTTCCGTCTGCGCCGAGTCCCCAGAATTTGCAGTTTGTCGTACCTTCCGGAGTCGTGTCGATTTCTTCGCCGACTTTAAGCGACAGATTCGTAACGTCGTCGTTTATGCCGAGAGTAAAGCGGGGCTTTGCGTCGGCGGAATTCATATTGTCATACACAGCGATGATCTGAGCGGGGGTCGTGTCTTTTGAACCGAGTCCGTAACGTCCGCCGTAAACGGGCAGAGACTCGAAAGCGCTTCCTTTAAGTGCCGCAACGACGTCGAGCCAGAGAGGTTCACCGATAGAACCGGGTTCTTTTGTTCTGTCAAGGACCGTTATTTTCTTTGCGGTAGACGGGATAGCGGCAATGAGTTTATCCGTGCAGAAAGGACGGTAAAGGCGAACCTTTACAAGACCTGTCTTTTGACCTTTTGCGTTCAGATAATCGATCGTTTCTTCGATGGTATCGCATACGGAACCCATGGCGATGATTATATTTTCAGCATCCGGAGCGCCGTAATAATTGAAGAGACCGTAATCAGTTCCGATTTTAGCGTTGATCTTGTTCATGTAATCTTCGACTATTTCGGGAAGTTCGTTATAGAATTTGTTTGAAGCTTCTCTTGCCTGGAAGAAAATATCAGGGTTTTGAGCGGTACCGCGGAGTATGGGATGCTCGGGGTTCAAAGAGCGTCTGCGGAATTCGTCGACGGCATCGCGGTCGAGAAGATCCTCAAAGTCACTGTAATCCCAGATCGCGATTTTCTGAAGTTCGTGAGAAGTTCTGAATCCGTCGAAGAAACTAACGAACGGCACTCTTCCCTTGATAGCGGAAAGGTGAGCGATGGGTTCAAGGTCCATAACTTCCTGAACGTTTCCGGAGCAGAGGAAAGCGAATCCGGTCTGACGGCAGGCATAAATATCAGAGTGATCTCCGAATATTGAAAGAGCATGAGAAGCAACGGCGCGGGCCGATACGTTTATAACGCAGGGGAGAAGTTCTCCGGCGATTTTATACATGTTAGGGATCATCAAAAGAAGACCCTGAGAAGCAGTATAAGTTGTTGTGAGAGCACCTGCGGCGAGAGAGCCGTGAACCGTACCTGAAGCTCCGGCTTCTGATTGCATTTCAGCTACTTTAACTTTTTGTCCGAACAGATTCACTCTTCCTTCGGCCGCCCACTTATCGGTAAGCTCAGCCATAACGGAAGAGGGAGTGATCGGGTATATGGCGGCAACATCCGTGAAAGCATACGAAACGTGTGCGGCGGCGGTGTTACCGTCCATGGTTTTCATTTTTCTTGCCATAAAATTTATCCTCCCTTTTACGGACTAAAATTATAATCATATTCCTTCTCATGGACGAGTCGGAAATATCCAAACTACATTTTAACATTTTTTATTACGAATGTAAAGAGAATAATGACACAAGAAAATTATATTTTTAAAACGATTTGTAATTGGCCGGAAATTCGTCGAAAAATATACCGTGCGGTCGAAATTCGGAAATTGAGGAAAGAAAACGGGACGGTTTTATCGTTGACATAGGGAGAAAAAAAGTTTATAATTACAATAGGTTAGTATACAAAAATCAAATTTTTTAATTTAATCGGGGGAATACTGAATTATGGATCCGGACGGTCAAACTATATTGTCCGCTGCAAATGCTGCCACAGAACAAGCGGGTGGCTCGAGCATTTTTTTGAAAATCGTTATACTGATCGTGCTGATATTATTGAATGCGTTCTTTGCTATGAGCGAGATCGCGATAATAACGCTGAACGATAATAAACTGAAAAAGCAGACAGAAGAAGGAAACAAAAAGGCGATCAGAGCGTCGAAACTCACCGCGGATCCGTCCAGATTTTTGGCAACGATACAAATCGGGGTAACGTTATCGGGATTTTTGGCGTCTGCGGTCGCTGCGGACAGCTTTGCGAAGATGATAGTGAACGCGTTTTCGGCGACAACGATTTCGCCGTCGCTGATACATTCTGTCGCGCTGATTTTGATAACGCTTATCCTTTCTTATTTTACGCTTGTGTTCGGAGAACTTGTTCCGAAGCGTATTGCGATGCAGTATCCCGAAAAGATAGCGTTTTCGGTTTCGGGAATATTGCTGTTTTTCTCGAAGATACTGCGTCCGTTCGTAGCACTTCTTGCGGCGTCGACGAATCTGGCGGTAAAGGCGTTCGGTATAGACCCGAACCAGGAGCCGGAAGAGGTTACCGAAGAAGAAATAAGGATGATGGTTGACGTAGGTAACGAAAAAGGCGTTATAGAAAAAAGCCAAAAGGATATGATAAACAATATCTTTGAGTTCGATGACAAAACGGTCGAAGAGGTCATGACCCACAGAACTGAGATCGTGTCGGTCGAGATCGGAGATACTATCGCCGACATAATGGACGTTGCGATAAACGAAGGATATTCCAGGATCCCGGTATACGAAGAGACGATAGACAATATAGTCGGGATCGTTTACGTGAAGGACCTGTTGAAATTCGTCAACGAGGCGGCGCCGCAGAATTTTTCGATCAAGGATTATTTGAGGCCCGCGCTTTACGTACCCGCATCGAACGGGTGCAAGGAGGTTTTTGTTGAACTGAAGCGTCAGAAGATACATATGGCGGTCGCGGTCGATGAATACGGCGGGACTGCGGGTATCGTTACGATGGAAGACCTTTTGGAAGCGATAGTCGGAAATATTCAGGACGAATATGACGAAGAGGAAGAGGAAATATCGAAGATCGACGAGAATACCTTTACGATAGAGGGCTCAGCTTCTCTTGAAGAGATACAGGAACTTTTCGGGATAGAACCTCCGAACGAAGAGGCGGACTATGAAACTCTCGGCGGTATGATAATGGATATTTTGGGAAGGATACCGGGAGAGGACGAACATCCGAGCGTCGTGGTCGGGAACGTTGAATTTACGGTCGAAAAGGTCGAGGACAGACGCATAATGAGCGTAAAAGCAAAAAAACTGAGCGTACCGGACGAACAATAATAAAGAGCCGTATGCGGAAATTTCGCTGCATACGGCTTTAAAAAACTCTTGACAACGGGTCAAAATGAGAATAAAATGTAGTTGCACAATTGGACAAAACAGGGGAGCTTCGGCTGAGATGCGAGAGATCGCGAACCCTTTAACCTGAGATGGATAATACCGGCGTAGGGAGTTTTACCGAAATATTTTATTAGTAAAATGATTTTCGCAAGGCGTATTTTGTCCTGTGCGGAATTTTTTATTTTGGAGGAGTTTTTATGAAAAACAAAAAACTGCGTTCGCTCGCCGAATGTGCCGTTCTCACCGCTTTGGCCATTGTACTCAGTTACATCAAGATCCCCATCGGACTGAGCTTCGGCGGTTTCGGCGGTTCCATAGACCTGGTAATGATCCCGCTAATCGTGGCCGCATGCCGCTGGGGCCTGGGCTGGGGGCTGGGCACGGGGCTGATTTTCGGTACGCTGAAATTCTTCCTGGCTGGCGGCGCGGCGATAAACTGGCAGTCTATGCTGCTCGATTACAGTGTGGCGTACATGTTCGTGGGTTTCGCTGGACTCATCAAAAGAAAGCCCCGCCAGATGTGGCTGGCAGCCATCATCGGCTGTTTTGGGCGCTTCGTCATCCATTTTATCAGCGGCGTCACCATCTATGACATGTACATGGAGGACATCTTCGGTCTGCCCATGACCAATGTGGCGGTGTATTCCGCCCTCTACAACGGCTCGTACATGCTGCCCAATACGGCCCTTGCGGCAATCGTGTGCTTTGTGCTGGGCCGCAGCATGGAAAAGCAGCTTTTGAAATAAATTTCCAAATGTCGCGCCGGGAGCAAACACTTCCGGCGTATTTTTATGATTGTTATCTGTAAAGTTCGGTCTTACCCATTAACGCGCTCATAAGGATCGACGCATCGGGAACGTAAAGGCCTGTCGTTTCGGCGAGAGATTCCGTATATCTCGGAGTCGAGAGCGAGGATCTGCGGCCGCTTCTGTAAAGGACGAACGGGACCTTATCGGAACAGTGGGTACGTATTTCAATCGGAGTCGGATGGTCGGGCATCAGTAATACGGAGAAATCTTCGCCGGATTTGCGCAATTCTTTGAGGATCGGACCGACAACGTCTTTGTCGATAACTTCGATCGCTTTGACTTTATTTTCGTATTCTCCGCGGTGACCGTATTCGTCGGGAGCTTCCATGTGGACGTAGACCATATCGCACCCCTTTGAGAAAAGGTCGATCGCGGCAGAGGCTTTACCTTTATAGTTTGACGCGAGAGTCCCGGTCGCACCGGGTACTTCGGCGACTTCAAGCCCCGCGCATTTGCCGATACCTTTGATAAGGTCGACGGCTGAGATGACTCCGCCTTTCGCGTGGTAAAGCGAATAGAAACTGTCGAGCTTCGGCTTTACTCCTTCACCCCAGAACCAACAACAGTTTGCGGGCCTGAGGCCGCGTGCAATACGGTCTTTGTTTACGGGATGGTCTTCCAAAAGGACTCGGGAGCGTTTCATTATGTCAAGCAGCAGGTCTCCGTATCTTCCGGAGGGAAGGTGGGATCTTACCGGCTTTTCAAGTATATCGTGAGGGGGAGTCAGAACGGTACCGGTGAGAGCATGTTTCAAAACGAAACAGTGGCGGTAGCTGATTCCGGGATACAAAGCGCAGGTATCGGAATTGAATTCTTTTGCAAGAAAATTTATCAGTTCGGTAGATTCCGGAGTTGTGATCTCATCGCTGCTGTAGTCGATCATCGTCGCGTCTTCAAGGTTTTCCTCGTCGGAAACCGTTACAAGATTGCATCTGAAAGTCACGTCGTCGTTTTCAAGCGAGATACCCATACTGACGGCTTCGAGCGGTGAGCGTCCGCTGTAATATTTTTTAGGATCGTACCCCATTACGGCAAGGTTTGCGGTGTCGCTTCCCGGCGTCATACCGTCGGGGATCGTCTTCGCGCATCCGACGCAGCCGTGGGAGGCCAAAAAGTCCATATTCGGTTTATATGCGTATTCGAGCGGCGTTTTGTTTTGCAGCTGAGGTATCGGGCGGTCAGCCATGCCGTCTCCGAGAATAACAAGACATTTCATATATAAGTTACCTTTCAAGTTATTTTGAGAGCCATTCGCGAACGGCGGATTTCATATCCGCGGAATCGATATCCTGTTTAAACCGCACGGGAAGGGATCTGAGTTGTGCGAGCGAATCCGGGATACTGAGAGAAGATATATCGCAAAGCTCGTCGAGAGCTTCAAATTCATTTTGAGGAGCGGGTACGCCGATAGCGGGCAGAACGCTTTTTGCGAATTTGAACGGGCTTGCAGTAGAGACGACTACGCAAACGGTGTCGTCTGAAGATTTTTCTCTGTATTGATCGCAAACGTTGAGAGCGACGGCGGTATGAGGATCGCAAAGGTAGTTGAAGTTTTTGAAATATTTACCAATCGTTTCGGCAGTTTTGACGTCGTCTGCGTACCCTGCCGCAAACAGCTCGGA
>JAGAEK010000131.1 GCA_017828835.1 Oscillospiraceae bacterium
CCGCCGAGATGTATCTTTCTCCGCTTCGCGAATCAGGTATCGACTGTCTTATCCTCGGATGCACTCATTATCCGCTTATAAGTGATATCATCTCAAAAGCTATAGGCAGCGGCGTTGAACTGATCGACACCGGAAAAGAGACCGCCGTTGACGTTGCCGGATTCCTTGCGAAAAACGAACTTTTGTCCGACAGACAAGGACCCGGTTCAAAGCAGTATTTCGTCAGCGACAACATCGACGGTTTCTCTGATATCGCCGAATTGCTCCTCGGCGAAAAAATCACAGATATTAAAAAAGTAATTCTTGAAAAATAAGGATAAACAATAATGAAAAAAGACGTTTTGATCTCAATAAAAGGCATACAATCCGCAGACGGCGAATCCGATACCGTCGAGCTCACCACTCTCGGTTCGTTTTATCGCCATAACAACAGCTATTATATTTGTTATGAAGAATCCGAAATTACTGGTATGAACGGCTACAAGACTCTTCTCAAGGTCGACGATCAGAAGCGTGTCACAATGACGAGAAGCGGTATATCAAAGCAACAGCTCATTATCGAAAAAGGTACCCGCCACCAGTGCAGCTACGATCTCGGCTTCGATTTTTTGACGATAGGTATCCTTGGAAACGATATCGTTTCCAACCTGACCGATAACGGCGGTACTTTGAACTTTAAATATTCTCTTGACGTAAACACGGCGTTATCAAGCGAAAACGAAGTATACATAAATATCGAGGAGTGTAAAAATTAAATGTCTGATCCCATATCTTACGCAGTAGAACAAATACGCGGATTGGTCTCCGGCGCTTTGACCGACGCGCAGAACCTGAACGAGCTTCCGAACGTACAGGCTCCGGATTTTTCCATCGAAATCCCCGCCGACCGTTCACACGGCGATTTTGCGACCAATATCGCTATGGTCTGTGCAAAGCCGTTTCGTACCGCGCCTGTTAAAATCGCCGCTTCTCTGGTCTCGCATATAGATATTTCAAATTCGTTCTTCTCAAAGGTAGAGGTCGCCGGCCCCGGCTTCATCAATTTCTTTCTGTCTCAGAAATGGTTTTCATCGGTCGTTTCCGCTGTTATTTCAGAAAATGAAAATTACGGCAGGACCGCTTACGGAAACGGTAAAAAAGTTATGGTCGAATACGTTTCGGCAAACCCCACCGGTCCGATGCATATGGGCAACGCCAGAGGCGGCGCGCTCGGTGACTGCCTCGCCTCCGCACTCGAATGGTCCGGCCACGCCGTTACAAGAGAATTTTATGTGAACGACGCCGGAAATCAGATCGAAAAATTCGGCTGTTCCCTCGAAGCCCGATATCTCCAGCTGTTTCTCGGCGAAGACGCAGTACCTTTCCCGGAAGACGGCTATCACGGAGACGATATAAAGGATCATGCCGCAAATTTTGCCAAAATATTCGGCGATATCTACGTTGACAAGGACGAAAACGAAAGACGTCAAGCCCTGATATCCTACGCTCTTCCGATAAATATATCCAATTTAAAACGCGATCTTGAAAAATACCGTATCACCTACGACGTCTGGTTCCACGAAAAAACTTTGCACGACGACGGCTCCGTCAACAACGTTATCAGCATCCTCAAAGAAAAAGACCTGACCTATGAAAAAGACGGCGCTTTGTGGTATAAAGCCACGTCGTTCGGCGGAGAAAAGGACGAGGTTCTCGTTCGCGCCAACGGCAATCCCACTTATTTTGCCGCTGATATCGCTTATCATTTCAACAAATTCGCAGTTCGCGGCTTTGACAAAGTTATAAACGTCTGGGGTGCCGACCACCACGGTCACGTTGCCCGTTTGAAAGGCGCTATGGACGCGATCGGACTCGACGGAAGCAAGCTTGATATCGTTTTGATGCAGCTCGTCAGACTCACCCAAAACGGAGAAGCCGTGAAAATGAGCAAACGTACCGGGAAATCCATCACTTTGACAGATCTTCTCGAGGATATACCTATCGATGCCGCAAGATTTTTCTTCAATCTCCGCGAACCAGGCAGCCACCTTGATTTCGATCTCGGACTTGCGGTAGAACAGTCGTCTCAAAACCCCGTTTACTATGTCCAATACGCTCATGCGAGGATCTGCAGTATACTCAAAAATCTTAAAGCCCAGGGCATAACTCCCGTCGAATGCTCGCCGGAAGTTCTTTTGCGGCTCTCGTCTCCTTCGGAACTCGAACTTATTTTCCAGACCGCCAGACTTCCGTCAGTGATAATCGACGCGGCAAACAGCTACGATCCCGCAAAGCTTACCAAGTATTCGATCGATCTCGCTTCCCTGTTCCACAAATTCTATAACTCATGCAGAGTAAATTCCGATGATACCGAACTGACCCAGGCGCGTATCGCTCTCTGCCTTGCAGTCCGCACCGCATTAAAGAACGTGCTTTCAATGATGAAGATAACGGTACCCGAGATCATGTGATAAAACAAAAACAAACTCCGCTTCTGTTTTCGCAGAAGCGGAGTTTTATTATAGTGTGTTTTATCAGAAAAGATTTACCTTTATAACTCCGTTGACTTTTGAAATCGCCTCGGCAGCGTCCTTCGGAGCGTCGCCCTTAAGATCGATAACGGCATAACCGACGTCTTTTTTGACTTTACTGTTGACCGATTCGATATCAAGTTTTGCGGCGTTCGTTATCTTGGAGACCATATCTTCTCCGTCTTTATATATAACTGTGATCCTCGCTCCGCTTCCTCTTGCGACCTTTACCGCGGGAATGTTTACGGAGTTGACGATATTTCCGTTTTCAAGATAATCGGCCGTCTGAAGTACCGCCATCTTTGCACAGTTATCTTCGGATTCGGGTGTCGATGCGCCGAGATGAGGAAACGCCACTACGTTTTCTTCACCGATAATATCGTCGGACGCAAAATCGGTAACGTAGGTCGACATCTTGCCGCTCTTCAACGCGGCAAGTATATCGCCGCTCACAACGAGCTCGCCTCTCGAGAAGTTGAGAAGTCTTACTCCGTCCTTCATCTTCGCAATGGCCGCCGCGTTTATTGATCCCTTCGTTTCCGCCGTTGCGGGTATATGAAGAGTTATATAATCGCTCTTTGCATATACTTCATCCTGTGTTTTAAGGTATTCGACCTCGTTTGAGATCCTGAGTGCGCCTTCAACAGACAAAAACGGATCGTAGCCGCAAACTTTCATTCCGAGAGCTACTGCCGCGTTCGCGACCAATGCGCCGATCGCTCCGAGTCCTATAACGCCCAGTGTTTTGCCCATTATTTCAGGTCCCACAAACTGTCCTTTTCCTTTTTCAACGAGCTTCGAAACCTCGTCGCCAGAGCCTTTGAGCGTTTTTATCCATTCCAATGACGGAGCGACTTTTCTCGACGAAATCAAAAGTCCCAAAACTACCAATTCCTTAACGGCGTTCGCATTTGCTCCGGGAGTGTTGAAAACAACTATTCCCTGCTCCGTGCATCTGTCTATCGGGATATTATTGACTCCGGCTCCCGCTCTTGCGATAGCTTTTATACTGCTTTCAAATTCAACTTCATGCAATGACGCTGAACGCACAAGTATCGCGTCGGCGTTTACCGCGTCGTCCGAGCAAGTATACTTACTCTTATCGAGTAAATCAAGTCCCAACTTGGATATTTTGTTCATCGTTTTTATAGAATACATTTTCCATTGTCCTTTCCAATGTCAAATATTATAAAATTTGAACATTAACCGTTTCTCTTCTCAAAGTCTTTCATGAAATCAATCAGTTTTTCAACACCCTCGACCGGCATTGCGTTGTATATGGAAGCTCTCATTCCGCCGACCGTTCTGTGTCCCTTGAGGTTCCAGAATCCCGCTTCTTTCGACTCTTTCACGAAAAGCTTATCCATTTCTTCATTTCCGGTAACAAACGGAATATTCATAATGGAACGGTCTTTCGGTACCACTGTTCCTTTGAACATAGAACTCGAATCGAGATAATCGTAGAACATCTTCGCCTTGTGAAGATTTACTTTATGCATCTGTGCGACTCCGCCCATATCGTCCTTAAGCCATTCGAGTATGAGCTTGCACATATATATCGAATACGTAGGAGGAGTGTTATACATCGAACCGTTGTCGGCGTGGATCTGATAATTCAGCATCGTCGGTACGTTTTCTTTCGCTCCGCCTATAAGATCTTCTCTTATTATAACGACCGTAAGTCCGGCAGGTCCTATGTTCTTCTGCGCTCCGGCATAGATCATCGCAAATTTGCTGACGTCGACCGGCTCACTCATGATACATGAAGACATATCCGCTACCAACGGAAGATCGCCCACGTTCGGGAAAGTATTATAATGCGTTCCGTAGATCGTGTTATTGTAGCAGACGTGCACGTAATCCGCATCCGCTCTGAACATATCAGGCGTAAGCTCGGGGATATAGGTGAACGTCTTGTCGGCAGATGAAGCGGCAGCTTTCGCGTCTCCGAATTTCAACGCTTCCTGATATGCCTTTTTCGCCCACTGTCCCGTGATCACGTAATCCGCTTTTCCCGTTTTCATAAGATTGAGCGGTACCATTGCAAACTGTGTAGAAGCTCCGCCCTGTAAAAACAATACTTTATAATTATCCGGAACATTCAACAATTCTCTGACCAAAGCTTCGCATCCGGTGATAATAGCTTCATATTCTTTAGATCGGTGGCTCATCTCCATTACCGACTGTCCGCTTGAACCGCATTCAAGCATCTCTTCCGCCGCTCTTTTAAGAGCTTTCTCGGGCATCATAGACGGGCCCGCTGAAAAATTATAAACTCTTGCCATTTTTATCTCCCTCTCGACAGCATAAATGTTTATTTTTATATTCATTTTCGGCAGTGTCGCTCAGCTATCGTATAACGAACCCGCCTTCCCTTTGCAGCGTTACAAAGAGCTTATGAATATTTTTCCACAACCATAATTATAACACCAAGCATTTTTTTGTCAATCTGCCTTTGACAATTTTTTGTCAATTTTGTATTATTAAACAAATCTTTTTCAGCTTTAAACCTTTTGTTTGGTCTTTTATATCCTCTGATTTTATTTTTCCGCAAGTCTTCCCATAACTATATATCTTCCGGTCCCGTCGTTCGTATATCTCCAGGAGCAGGTTATGAGAGTTATTATTTTGTCATCCGCAGAGACATCGACCCCGAAATCAAATTCGCTTCTTCTGAGTGCTTCCGAAATAACGTATTCTCTTTTCGCGCTCTTCATATCCGGATATATCAAATACTTATCGACAAAAGAAGTATACGCGCTGAATACCGCAAAAACTTCAAACGTCATATTTTCTTCTCCCGACGAAAAATATATCTTTCTGTGTGTATCCGCAAACGAAAAATATCTATATGAAGAAAGATTTGCAAACATAGAACGCGCCGGATAAGTCAGTCTCGCCGGCTCCCAATGGCAATACCAGTTATGCCCGTACAGTACGGTGTTCCACGACATGGTCTCCCTGTCTCCGGTTATTACCTCGTAATCTGCGAATATCGACCCCGCGGGATAATATTTCGGCGCCGTATACTGTTTATAAATATTGCGGTAGAGATAATATTTGTTATCGTCCGACTGCATCACCGGATAATCGATCCTGCTGTTCGGTATGTATATCCACCCGACCGTATCGGAATTTATCGATTTCTTATATCTTTGTACCTTTTTCTGCAATCCCGCCGCATACTGCTCCGGATCCACCGTCTCTTTCTGCGCCGTTGTTTTCTCGGTATTCTCCGGCTCAGCAACGTATCTCTGTTTCGCATCGATATTCAAAAGCGAAGAATATCCGATACCGTTCAAATAATAATATTGCATTGATTCAAGAACGCCGTACTCGATCTTGATCTCTTCTTGCGGCTCCACTTCGACCGCAGACGTTTCCTCTGTTTCCTGCGTTTCCTGTGGTATCTCCGGCTCACTCTTTTCCTCTATATCGTTTTCGACCGGCACCGGCTCCGGAATCGGCTCTTTAAAAAATCGCTCCGCAAATACCGAAGTGGCTATAAGCACCGCCGACATCAACAACATTATAGTAACTTTCGACCATACCTTCTTTTTCGGATTCGCATCTGTCTGAACTTTATCGGCCTCGTCGCCTATTTCCAACTTTATTTTTTTACTGTCTATCGTATTGTTGTCCATTCATTTGCCTCCAATACTAAACACGTTTCTTGTTCATTATACCACACTTTTTATGTTATTGGTATAAAAATTTTTTATTTTATTTGCAATAATATAAATAGTATGATAGAATAAATTTACTATTCTTCTATAAAGGAATGATTTGATGCTTCAGTATGAAGAGCTTCGTCTTGAACTTACCGCTTTAAGACCTCAGATAGACGACCTTGCAGACGCTCTCGGCCTCGAAAAATTAAAACTTGAACTTTCGGAACTTGAACAAAAATCTCTCGATGCAAATTTCTGGTCCGATATCGAAAATTCCTCAAAGGTAATGCAGAAGATCGGAAAACTGAAAGATTCGATCGCGATATATACGGAACTCGACTCCTCTTATAACGATTTGCTCCTTTTGATCGAAATGGCAAACGAAGACGAGGACGATTCGGTCTACGACGAACTTTTCCAGTCTGTCAAAAATTTGGAAAACGAGCTCGAAACCAAAAAGTTAGCCACCCTTTTGACGGGAGAATACGACCCCAACAACGCGATCCTTACCTTCCACGCCGGAGCCGGCGGTACCGAAGCTCAGGATTGGGCTCAAATGCTTTACCGTATGTACACCCGCTGGGCCGAACGCCATAATTTCAAATATAAGATACTCGATTATCTTGACGGTGACGAAGCCGGAATAAAAGCCGCCTCTATAATAATAGAAGGCAAAAACGCTTACGGTTTTCTCAAATCCGAAGCAGGAGTACACCGGCTTGTCAGGATCTCGCCGTTTGATGCTTCCGGAAGACGCCATACTTCGTTCGCCTCCCTTGAGGTAATGCCGGAAATAAACGACGACGTTGAGATCCAAATAAAAGATGAAGACCTCAAAGTCGACACTTACCGTTCAAGCGGTGCGGGCGGTCAGCACGTCAACAAAACCGAATCCGCGATACGTATAACTCATATCCCGACAGGTATCGTAGTCGCATGCCAAAACGAGCGCAGTCAGTATCAGAACCGCGACGTCGCCATGAAAATGCTTCGTTCTAAGCTTGCCGAAATAAAAGAACGTGAACACCTCGAAAAGATCGAAGATATCAAAGGCGTTCAGAAAGAGATCGCCTGGGGCTCGCAGATCCGTTCCTACGTTTTTATGCCCTATACTCTCGTTAAAGATCACCGTACCGACTATGAATCCGGAAACATCGGGGCTGTAATGGACGGAGAGATCGACGGATTTATCAACGCATACCTCAAAGCCAAAAGCTTAGGACAAATATGATTTAAAACTGTTTTTTTAAACGGTGTGATCCCAAAAATCGGGTTCACACCGTTTTTGCTATTGCTTCCAAAAATCTTCTTTCGGAAATCTTTTTCTTTTTTCCGCCCTTATTTTGTTGTATATTTCCGCTTCGTTTGCTCTGACGAGTATCGCGTCTATTCCTATTACGTCGATATTCCCCCAAGGTATCACGATTTCATCGCTCTTTTCAAAAAGCCAACCCCATCCTCTTTTTCTTTCAACCCTTATCGACTCAACTATCGCCGTCCGTATATCTATTTCAACGTCCGAAACTCTTCCGAGCCTTAATCCGTCCGCTAGATTTATTACCTCTTTGCTCTGCAATTCATTCAGGCTTATCTTCACGACTTCTTCTCGCCTCCTTATAAAAATTCTATTCTCTCTTAAAACCGTTTATCCCAAAAACAAGCTCCGCCGCAAGTAATTGCGGCGGAGCTTTCTTTGAAAGTATTTATTGTTTGCTTCTTGCTTTTGCCCTCGTTTCGTTATCGAGTATCCTTTTGCGGATCCTGAAACTCTTCGGCGTTACCTCTATCAACTCGTCGTCTCCTATAAACTCGATGCACTCTTCAAGGCTCATCCTTTTACACGGCGTCAGTCTCAACGCTTCGTCAGACCCGGCTGCTCTCATATTCGTTATATGCTTTTTCTTGCAAACGTTTACGTTTATATCCTCGGCTTTCGGTGAAACTCCGACGACCATGCCTTCGTATACGGGCTCTCCTGCTCCTATAAAAAGCTGCCCTCTTTCCTGCGCGTTATATAATCCGTACGTTACACTTTCACCCGTTTCAAACGCCACAAGCGAACCGGTGAATCTTCTCTTTATATCACCTTTGAACGGCTCGTATCCCATAAAGACCGAGCTCATTATCCCTTCGCCCTTCGTGTCGGTAAGCAATTCGTTGCGGTATCCGAAAAGACCTCTCGCAGGTACTTTGAATTCTACTCTTATACGGCTTCCCATCGGATTCATATTTATTAGTTCAGCTTTTCTTTGTCCCATTTTTTCCATGACGGCGCCCACAGTATCCGCCGGCACGTCGACGACAAGTTCCTCCATCGGCTCCATAAGCTGTCCGTCCACTTCTTTAAGCAACGCTTTCGGCGCGCTCACGGAAAACTCGTAACCTTCTCTTCTCATCGTTTCGATAAGTATCGAAAGATGCATCTCGCCGCGCCCGCTCACTCTCAAGCTGTCTGTTGAATCCGTCTCGTTCACTCTCAGCGATACGTCCTTCAAAAGTTCTTTGAACAGTCTCGCCCTGAGCTGTCTTGACGTTACGAATTTGCCTTCTCTCCCGGCAAACGGACTGTCGTTTACGGAAAACGTCATTTCGATCGTCGGCTCGCTTATTTTAACAAAAGGAAGCGGATCTATATCGAGCGGCGCGCATATCGTATTTCCGATAGTTATGTCCTGTATGCCCGAAACGCAAACGATATCTCCGACCGTAGCGGATTCGGCAGCCGTTCTCGTCAACCCTTCTATCTCGTAAAGGTTTACTATCTTGCTCCTGTATTTTGTGTCCGCGTTATGATAGTCGCAGACGGATACCTCCATATTCGGCTTAAAGCTGCCTCTTTCTATTTTTCCTATAGCTATTCTTCCGACGTAATCGTTATAGTCGATCGCAGAAACCAGCATCTGCGCCGGTCCCTCGCTGTCGCCCTGCGGCGCGGGTATATAGTCCAATATCTTATCAAAAAGTGCCGTCAGATCTTTGCCAGGATGATTATAGTCCTCGGACGCGGTCCCGGATCTTCCTGAACAATATAAAAACGGACTTTCCAACTGGTCCTCGTCTGCATTCAGATCGAGCAGAAGTTCAAGTACCTCGTCCGCGACCTCGTCAAGTCTCGCGTCGGGTCTGTCGATCTTATTGACAACGACTATGACTCTGTGTCCCAAAGACAACGCTTTCTGAAGCACGAATCTCGTCTGAGGCATAGGTCCCTCCGCCGCGTCGACAAGAAGCAATACTCCGTCGACCATTTTGAGTATTCTTTCAACTTCGCCTCCGAAATCGGCGTGTCCCGGAGTATCGATTATATTTATCTTTTTACCTTTATAGTGTACCGACGTGTTCTTGGCAAGTATCGTTATCCCGCGCTCTCTCTCAAGCTCGTTCGAATCCATGACCCTCTCTTCAACGACTTGATTTTCTCTGAAGGCGCCGCCCTGTTTCAACATTTCGTCGACCAGCGTCGTCTTTCCGTGGTCAACGTGCGCTATTATTGCAATATTTCTCAAATCTTCTCTTACCAAAACTTTATCCTCTTCTCTTTAAATATCTCTGATTTTTCCATTACACAAACGAGATTATTTTATCACACTTTATCAAAATTATATACCATCAAAAAATAAGTTTTTTCAACGGTTTGACCGGTTTTTATTGTAAATTTTACACAATTCCCGTTACTACCCTGTCCAATCCCGAAAAATCTTTGTATATTTTTACGTTTTTATATCCGTTTTCTCTAAGCAGTCCCGCCGCTCTTTCGCCTTGTCCTGCGCCTATCTCAAAAAGTATTATTCCGCCCGGC
>JAGAEK010000132.1 GCA_017828835.1 Oscillospiraceae bacterium
ACCTCTTCTTTTTCGGACGGCTTCATTTTGCCGTGTAAAATTCCGACTCCATACCCTTTGAACTCTTCGTTTTTTATATTTTCCGCATACTCTTCGACGTTGAACAATCCGCTTTCGTTTTCCTCGTCATCCTCGACGAGCGGACAGATTATATACCCTTTTCTGTTTTCATCCAAAAAACGTTTTATGAAACCATAAGCGCGTTTTCTTTTGCTTCCGTCCACAAGATAAGTTTTGACCGGTATCCTTCCGCCCGGCAATTCGTTCAATTCCGATATATCAAGATCCCCGTATGAAACGTAAGCAAGCGTTCTAGGTATAGGCGTTGCAGACATAACGAGCATATGCGGATTTCCGTCCTTATTGTCGAGCTTTGCCCTCTGAGCGACTCCAAACCTGTGCATCTCGTCCGTTACAACGAGCCCCAAAGCTCCGAATCTGAGCTTGTCCTCGATCAGCGCATGCGTTCCTACCACAAGATCCGACTCGCAGTTTTCCGCTCTTTCATAGGCGGTGCGTTTTTCTTTCGCCTTGATCGATCCGGTAATAAGTTCTATTCTCATCCCGCTGAACTCAAGCATTTTTTTCAACGTATCATAGTGCTGACGGGCAAGTAATTCGGTCGGTGCCATAAGTGCGGTCTGCTTTCCGTTGAGATATGCAAAATATGCCGCAGCGGCACATACCGCCGTTTTTCCCGAACCCACGTCGCCCTGTAACAGTCTGTTCATCGGGACCGACTTACACATATCGTCCGTAATTTCCCGAACGGCTCTGATCTGTGCCGACGTCATTTTAAACGGAAGCGCTTTACAGAACGGCTCGAGATCTTTCTTTTGCATCGAAACTCCTGTGACGCCTTCATTTTTCTTTCTCATCATCGCAAGCCCTATACACGTCTGAAGCGCCTCATCAAACACTATCCTTGATTTTGCCTCTTTCAGTATTTCTCTGTTTTCGGGGAAATGTATATTTATTATAGCTTTCTCAAGACCGCACAAAGAATATCTGTCTTTTATTTTTTCATCAAGATAATCCTTTATATTTCCGGACATAATATCAACGGCGGTCCTTACGTTCGCCGCTATCGCTTTTGAGGTGAGCCCCGCCGTCAAGCCGTATATCGGTATAAACTTGTTGATATTTTCGGATTTGATCACCATAGGCGACGACATTTCCGGCGTGACAAAACTTCCCGTGACCGTACCGTAGAAAATATACTCTTCTCCTATCTTTAATCCCTGAACGGTATATTTTGTATTGAAATACGTTATCACCATGTCTCTTTCGCCGTCTGTCGCCGTAACTTTGAACACGGAAAGCCCTTTTCTTATACGCATTTCCGCACTTTTCGCGGTAACTTCGGCTCTGATCGCGCATTTTTCTCCGCGCGGCGCTTCGCTGAGCGAATATACTTTTGACAGATCGATATAATCTCTCGGAAAATATCTGAGCAGATCCCCGACTGTTTCAACTCCGAGTTTCAAATACATGGCGGCTCTTTTTTCGCCGACACCCTTTAAATATCTCACAGACTGATTTTCACTCACCACGTATATCACCTCCGGAATTTTACCGCCTCAATACAAATTTACCATAATTATATTATAATCCGATTTTGCTCTTATAACAATATTTTAACATATATAAAAACAAAATAAAAATTTCGTTTTAGCTATTGACTTTTTCAAAATCACTTGATATAATACTTCGAGTGAACAAGATAGCAGTGTTTATGAGCCATTAGCTCAGCAGGCAGAGCACCTGCCTTTTAAGCAGGGTGTCCGGAGTTCGAATCTCCGATGGCTCACCAAAGCGACTTGGATTTTTCCGGGTCGCTTTTCTAGATTTTCAAAATTTTTAAGGACGTGTATCTTTATGACTGACACAGGTATCATCGACGCTCTTAAACATTTTAATTTGTCCGTACCGTATCTGCCTTTCGGAAACGGTCATATAAACAGTACGTTTATATTGCAGAGCGATCCGAAATATATTCTTCAGCTTATCAACACATCTATTTTTAACGATCCGGATGCGCTCATGAACAATATAGAAGCGGTTACCGAACATCTTCGGAAAAAATATGCTCAGTTCGGATACGATCCGGACAGATGTACCATGAAAATAATAAAAACGACCGACGGAAAAAATTATTATAAAGCTCCGGACGGAAGTTGTTTCCGTGTTTATCTTTACGTCAAAGATACCGTTTGGTTCAACAGCGTAGAAACTCCGGAGCGTTTTTATAATGCGGGACTTGCTTTCGGAGATTTCCAAAATATGCTTTCCGATTTTCCTTCGGAAAAACTTTTTCCGGTTATCCCCGATTTTCATAATACTCCGAAAAGATTCGAAAGATTTCTCGACTCCGTTAAACTTGACAAAAAGAATCGCGCCCATACGATACGAAAAGAAATTGAGTTTGTTCTGGCTCGCGAAAATCTTGTCGGACAGATCACCTCAAAGCTCGATTCCGGACTTATCCCCACTCGCGTGACGCATAACGACACCAAGATCAACAATCTGTTATTTGACAAAGCAAGCGGCAAAGCCGTCTGTGTCGTCGATCTCGACACGGTCATGCCCGGCTCACTTCTCTATGACTACGGAGACGCTCTCCGTTTCGGTGCGACGTATTCCGCAGAAGACGAAGTCGACCTTGATAAAGTTCTGTTCGACCTTGAACTCTTCGAAAGCTTTTCAAAAGGTTTCCTTGAGTCCGCTTCTTCTTTTATCACCCCCGAAGAAATCGAACTGCTTCCGCTGTCCGCAATACTTATGACGTTTGAATGCGGTATGCGGTTTTTGACCGACTATCTTGACGGAGACACCTATTTCAGAATAAACCGTCCGACCCACAATCTTGACCGTGCAAGGAACCAATTCAAGCTTGTCAGCGATATGGAAACAAAACGGCAAGCTATGTCCGATGTAATCAAAAAGATTTTATCCGTATAATAAAAACGCCTTGACTTGTCTGTCAAGGCTCTTTTTTTACAGATACTTTTCCGCATCTCTTATATCGACCGCATAAAAATCAACGGTATTTTTGATTTTTTCTCTGTTGCACTCCTCGACGACGTCCTCGACTCCGATAACTCTAAACCCGTCGTCTTTCGCCGTCTTTATGCAGTGGTACGCATCCTCGAACACGACCGTTTCCTCTTTTTTCGTTCCGAGATAATCCAGCGCTATCTCATATATAAACGGTCTGTCTTTGCTCGTTTTATATTCCGGACAGCTGAACACTTCTTCAAAATATCGCTCGATCCCGTGCTGCTTTAAATAATTTTTGACTATCGTCTTGTCCGTCGCGGTCGCAACGCACATTTTTATACCTTTTTTTGACATCCATTCGAGAAATTCTTCAACGCCGGGTTTCAACGGTATAACGGTTTCATACTGGACCCGTATCACGCTGTTGACCCGTTCGCATATCTCTTCCGGCGAATTTCCCGCTCCGTATCTTTCGTGGATATATTCCGCAAACTGCATAAGACTCATCGGCCTTGCAACTTCCTCCAGATCATCTTCCGGCGGCTCTTTGCACATTTTCAATATCGCTGTAAGAACCGCACCGTTCCAGTCGTGCCACATTTCCATTGAATCGACAAGAGTGCCGTCAAAATCAAATATTGCTCCCTTGATTTTCATTTAATCCTTTACCTTCTTATTGCTTCTACCTTTTTTCTTTTGCTTTTGCAAGCCGTATATCGTTTCCGGCAAACCGCATTATATTATATTCTCCTATAACTCTTGACAAAAATCTCGCTCCGTACTTTTTCTCGATTTCCTTGAGCGAAAGATTCGTACTGATTATCGTCGAAAGTCCCGCAAGCAATCTTGTGTTGATAATGTTGTTCGCTTCCGCGACGGCAAACTGCGTCGTATACTCCGCTCCGAGATCGTCGATTATCAGCAGATCGCATTGTAATACCGCGTTCAGAGTCTCTTCCCTGTCCTCTCCGGTCCTTGAAAAGCGCTCGTTTTCCATTGTGTCAAATATATTGTGCGCAGAACAGTATATGACACCGTATCCGTTTTCGATGACCTTTTTCGCTATCGATAAAGACAGATGCGTCTTTCCGAGTCCCGTCGCACCCTGCATAAGTATATTCCCTGAATCTTTCGAAAACTCATTCGCATACTTTTTGCATTCGTCGAGTATATTCGCCATTACTTTTTTAGGTAAAACTCCGTCTGTCTTCTCGTCGGAATAATAGGACAGCGAAAAATTATCAAAGTTGCAGAGCTTTAACGCCGATATGCCGTTTAAACGCTCGCACATCTCCGCCTTTATCAGCTTTACAAAACATTCGCATTTGTTGTTTTCTACGTAACCCGTATCCTCGCACTTGCTGCAGAAATATCTCTCTTTTTCAATATTTGCAAATATACCGTTTTCTTTTTCGAGCTCTTTTTTTCTCGCTATAAGCGCGTTGTTTTCTTTC
>JAGAEK010000133.1 GCA_017828835.1 Oscillospiraceae bacterium
ACAGCCTACAGCGTGGTGTTAACATCACTCGGCGCATATGTGCTTTCGAGAAAAAACTTTTTTATGCGTGATTTCTTTATGATGGCAATAACATTTACCATGTTTTTTAACGGCGGGCTTATTCCATTTTATATGGTAGTAAAAAAAGTCGGACTTTACAACTCATTGATGTCACTGATCATTCCTCTTGCAATAAGCACATATAACCTGATCATTATGCGAACTTCTTTTTCGGCGGTCCCGACAGAGCTTGAAGAAGCGGCGCGTATTGACGGCGCAAGTCATTGGACGATTCTTTTCAAAATCTACATTCCCGTATCAAAAGCAATCATAGCGGTTATGATTTTGTACTATGGTGTAGGGCTTTGGAACGGATGGTTTTATTCAATGATTTTTATTGCGGACAGAAACAAATTTCCGCTGCAGCTTATTTTAAGAGAAATACTGATTCAAAACGATACAAGCTCGGTAACGAACGGAGTGGGTATGGAAGATGGCTTCAGCGTTGCCGAATCTGTTAAATACGCGGTTATTGTGATTGCAACAGTACCTATTTTATGTATATATCCGTTTATCCAAAAGTATTTTGTTAAAGGCGTTATGATCGGTGCGGTCAAAGGATAAGCGTATGCTTGAGGAGGCATGAAAATGAAAAAAATAACAGCCCTTGTAACTTTATGGGTATTATTGGTGACAAATGTTTGCGTTTCGGCGGAAACTGCTTCTGTTACCGCAAATGCAGACTATATACAAAATGAAATCAGTGTCTCATATTCATCGGGGCTTTTATATAATACAGCCGTTACTTTCGTTTTAACAAGATCCGATGCGGTAAACAGTCCGGAAAACTGGCTCAGAATATCGGAAGCCGACTATGTTCCGGGTAAAAACGCAGAGTGTAAAATTCCGTTCGGAAACGACATAACCTGCCGTGAGGGGCACGAACATTGTGAAACCTATAAGGTTTATGCAGTGCCGGGAGGATGGAAAAGCGGCGACTTTTCCGCTGTATCGACGGATTTTGTGATTTGCTGTTCGGAAAAACAAGAAGATTTACTTGAAAGTGTAAATACCAAGCCCGACGCTGAATCGTTTGAATGCGTTAAAGAAATATTATCAACTTATTTTGGTATTGATGTTTCCGGCGCGGATCCCGGTTTGGGCGCATATATAAAACAAATGCAAAAGGATGATTATAACGGTAATTATTCCAACTTGGGCGAATTGCCGGAAGCCTGGAAGGTTTCAAATATACTGTTAAAAATCAATTCCGCGAAAGACAGTGACGCTTTAAAAACCATAGTGACCGATAATGCCGAAACCTTGTGCGTCGATATTGATGATCCCTTCTATAAAACGGATATTGACGGAGTCTATGAAAAACTGTTCGGCTTGCTCGATACGGATAAAGCGTTCAGCTTAAAAGCTTTTAAAAGCAAAATGAATGACTCGGTCGCAATTTCGTCTTTCGGCTATGCTTGCGGCAACGACCTTGAAAGTCTTGATTCCGTATTTGAAAAGTTTTCGGATACGCTGGGTATTTCAGACAGCGATATGGCGACGTATCGCGATCTGAAAAAAGCTAACAGCAGTTTTTCTTCTAATTTCGCAAGACAGTTTTACAACTGTTCCGAGACTTCGCCGGCAAAGATCGGATCAAAATTCAAAGAATTATTGTCAAGATTCAGCAATAATAACAGTTCGTCAAACAGCGGCGGCGGCAGCAGCGGAAGCGGCGGCGGCAGCGGCGGAGGAGGCGGCGGAAGCGGCGGCAAAATGACGATTCGCGGTGAAGAAAACGGATTGGGCGAAGGAACCGTAAACATTACAACTTCGCCCGGCGAGACAAATAATAATGATACCAAGACTTTTTCTGATATCGATGAAAATCATTGGGCATACGGTTATGTTATGTCGCTATATGATTACGGAGTGATCTCGGGATATGAAGACGGCTCGTTCCGACCCGACGCGCTGATCACAAGAGGCGAATTTATCAAACTGATAACAGACAGCTTGAACATCAACGGCGATCCCGATAAACCGGTGAGCTTCACGGATGTCGGAACCGGCAGCTGGGTATATCCTTATGTTCAGCGTTTTGCTTCGGTCGGCGGAATAAGCGGATACGAAGACGGAAGCCTGGGAGTTAACAAAAACATATCGAGGCAAGACGCGGCGGTATTTATTGAAAGAGCTTTAAAAATAAAAAACAAAACATTTATCGATGCGGGATCAGCCGTTTTTATCGATGAAGATGATATTTCGGATTACGCGAAAGACGCCGTCAAAACTCTTTGCGGCGCAAATATAATAACAGGATTTGAAGACGGGAGCTTTATGCCCAGGAAAAACCTTACAAGAGCGCAGGCTGCGGCGCTTATATATAAAGCTTCGAGTAAGTGATTTTAAGATTCGGATTCTGTGAAAGGATTAAACGGTTATGAAAATGAAAAAATCGGTTATTTACCCAATACTGATAATAACATTTCTGATACATATGTTTTCTGCGCTTGCATACGCCGAGGAGGCCGGCGCAAATGAAGAAGATCATATATCGATCACGGAAGATGTAAACTATCAGGCGTTTAAATGGCTCGATATGACGTCTCCCGATATGGATAAACTGTATTCAGACAGTCATGTTTCCCGCGGCCAATTCGCGTATGTGCTTGCGGGCATTTTGGGATACAGGTCAAAAGGCGTTGTGTATTCAAATGTTGTTGACGCGCAGGATACGATTTACGAAGGTGCGATCGATTATCTTGTTAAAATGAAAATTATGCCGATGATGCCGGTAAATAAGTTTAATCCGAAAGATGATATCTTATATAAAGAAATGCTGACTGCCGCGGTTACCGCGTTAGGATATATGGAAACGAAACCAAGCGATCAGGATCCCGATACATACGCGTTGAATATCGCGATAAAAATCGGTCTGACGAAGGGAATATCTTCAGGCTACAGCGCGGCTTTGCC
>JAGAEK010000134.1 GCA_017828835.1 Oscillospiraceae bacterium
AGCATATCGATCTTGTTGACGGCGAGGATCACGGGTATTTTAGATGATTTTATATTTTTCAAAAGTTCTTCTTCGCTTTTGGTGATCTCTTTTTCGAAATCCGTTACGAATACGATAACGTCGACGTCGGACACCGAGCCGCCGATCTGGTCGAGCATATATTTGCTGAGTTTGTTTTTTGCCTTATGGAAGCCGGGAGTATCTATAAAAATTATCTGATCCTCGTTGCTTGTGAGGATCCCCATGATACGTGTCCTCGTCGTCTGCGGCTTATCGGAAACGATTGCGATCTTTTCGCCGATAAGAGCGTTCAGAAGGGTAGATTTTCCGACGTTCGGGCGGCCGACGATAGCGGCTGTTGCGTTTTTTGAGTTATCCATTTAAGAAATCCTTTCGACAGATAGTTTCCGATTCATTCTTCGGAATAAAAGCTTTCGTTTCTCTCAAGTCCGAGTTTTGTGAGGATGACCTCTTCTTTTTCGCGCATACGAACGAATTCGAGACCGCCCGCCTCATGATCGTAGCCGAGAAGGTGGAGGCAGGAATGAACGGTAAGGTACCCGATCTCGCGTCTTAAAGAGTGGTTATATCTTTCCGCTTGTTCGATCGCTTTTTCCATAGAGATAACGATGTCGCCGAGCATTTTCGCACCTGTTTCAAGGTTTATGTCGTATTTACCGTTTTCGCCGAGAGGGAAGGAGAGAACGTCGGTAGGCATATCTTTTTTGCGATATTCGTTATTGAGAGCGCGTATTTGTTCATTATCAACGAAACTCACGCTGACTTCCGCGTTTCCTTCAAAATTTTCCTCGGTCAGGACGGCGTGGCAGCATTTTCTTATGAGCAGTCTTATACCGGTGGGGATCTTAGCGGTTTTCTGTAAATTTGAAATCACGACTTTAACACTGTTATTTTCCATAATTTTTATTTTTTTTACCCTCCTCGTATTTTTCGTAAGCTTTTATGATCATCTGAACGAGACGGTGTCTTACGACGTCTTTTTCATTGAAATAAACGATTTTGATATCGTCGACTTTTTTGAGAATTTTGATAGCTTCGACGACACCCGAGCGGTTCGGATCGGGGATATCGATCTGAGTTATATCTCCGGTGATAACGGCTTTCGAGTTGTTGCCGAGGCGAGTGAGGAACATTTTCATCTGTTCCGGAGTGGTATTCTGCGACTCGTCGAGGATAATGAAGGAGTCGTCGAGGGTACGTCCTCTCATATAGGCAAGCGGAGCGACCTCGATATTTCCGCGTTCCATATATCTTGAAAAGTTGTCTGCGCCCAGCATATCGAAAAGCGCGTCGTAAAGCGGTCTGAGATAGGGGTCGACCTTGTTTTGCAGATCGCCCGGCAGAAATCCGAGTTTTTCTCCGGCTTCGACGGCGGGTCTCGTTAAAATTATTTTGTTGATCTCGTGGTCTCTGAACGCTTTCACCGCCATTGCGACGGACAGATAAGTCTTTCCGGTACCGGCAGGTCCGATACCGAAGACTATAGTGTTGTTTTTGATGGCTTCGATATAATTTTTCTGACCGAGAGTTTTTGCTTTTACGGGTCTTCCTTTTGAGGTGATACATATAACGTCGTTCGAGAGGGTGTTGATCTTATCCTCATTGCCCTCCGCGACGAGCGATATCACGTATCGAATGCTTTGTTCGTTTATGGCTTCTCCTCGGTTTGACATAGTGATAAGGGTATTGATCGTTTTAACGGCGGCATCGACTTTTTCGATATCGCCGGAAACTTTTATTTGGGAATCGCGGTTTATTATCGAAACGTTATACTCGTTTTCGATAATCCTGATATTTTCATCGATACTTCCGAACAATTCGATCGTATTTTCGGCGCGTTCGATGTCTATAAAACTTTCGACCATAGAACTTCTCCGTTTCGAAAATGATTATACAATAATTATATATCGGATCACACGGAATATCAAGCATAAAATCGGTAAATGAATATAAAAAAGTTATTGAATTTTATAAGAAATAAACAATTTTGACAAGGCGGGCATCGGACCGATATATTTTTCTTCTCCGATATCTTCTTCACAGTAATAGTCGGCGACGATAATATAGCTTTCGCCGGTAATATATTCTTTTATCGATTCCGAATGTATTACGGCGTCGGCAAGTTCGTTATCTTTTTTGTATTGCAGTTCTTTTTCGGCTGATATTTTTGCGTCGTAACCGGAGATTTTACGTTCTGTTTCGGAATAGGGAAGTATTTCGTATTCGCATATTTTCACAGGCAGTTCGAACCAAAGAAAATTCAGCGTTTCAAAACTGGAGATCGTATCGGAAGCACCTTTGTATTTTTTCAAATAAAGAGGTACGTCGATCCCGAAAACGTTCAGACTTTTTTTGAAGATACTGTCGGAATAAACTTTTTCGGATTGCAAAAACGGGACCTCGACGGTGATACGGTGATTTGTGAAAGCGATTATTTTTGCGCGTGCGTGGTTATAATAGGATTTTCCGTTTTTGTCAGTAACTTTTCCGCTCACGACGGTATCTCCCTTAGCTGCGGCGCTGCCGGTATCCCGAACGATTTCTCCCGAATATAATTCGATATATTTTATAACGCCGTCGCGTTTTGCGACGATATCGAAAACGGCGTCGTCGGAAAGATACATTTCCGGTTGTTTTTTGGTTTCGCTGATCTCGATCCTGACGACGCAGTTCTGGACGTTTACCGTTATCCATGAGATCCCGTTCAATTCGGTTATTATACCTCTTTCCGCGTGCAAAGCGTTTACGGAAGAATAAAGGACACCGGTTTTTACACCGTATTTTTCGGCGGTCGACAGAATAAGCGAAGTCGGTACGTTTTGATTTCCCGATACCTCGACCTTCCAGATAAACCTGCTTGAAGCGGCGATAAAAGCGCAAAAAATCAAAATCCCCGCAGCGATACCGTATCGTTTTTGATATTTGCGTATTATCTTCGGAAAACCTTTTTCGACTGTACCGCATAATTCGAGACCGCATTTTTCGGAAAGCAGGACTGCGGTTTTATAATTTTTTAAATTAGTGCAGAACGATACCGAGATTTCGCTTTTGGTCAAATTCCAGAATCCGATATTGTTTTTGATGAGGAGGTTCAGAAATTTTTCGATGAACACTCCTTCGAATTTCAGCGAGACGCACCCCGAAAAATATCTCACGATACTTAAAAATTTCATTACCGATCACTTCTTTTCCGTAAATTCCAAAGATTTTATTTTACCTGAAACGACGGCGTCGGAGCCGTTTAAAAATTCAAGTTTTAAACCGGAGCCGAAAAAAGAGACCGCAAGTTTACCTGCGTCAAGAGTGATTTTTTCTGCGGAATATTCCAATATTCCGCAGCAGCCTTCGACGGCGGCTTCCTCGTTGCCGGAAAGTTCTGTTTTCGGAGTGTTCGGGATGATCTCGGGCGGTATATCGTTTGTACCTTTAAAAAAATATCTGTCTTTTCGAGCCAATAAAATACCTTCTTTTTTAAAACGTATAATAAATTTTATGCTTAAATCACGCGAAATAGCATATTATTTAAAGAATTTGCCGAAAAGGTAGTGTAAATACAAGATGAGCATACGTCGAAAAAAGATATTTAATGCGGCGCTGGTCGCAGCGGCGGTTTTTTGCGGAGTACTTTTTATATCCGAAAATCAGCTGTTTTCAAAAGGAGTACAAAAAGGACTTTCGATTTGCGCGAATTCCGTAATACCGTCGCTTTTTTTATTCATGATACTTTCTCAGTTTATTGCGTTAAGCGAGTTGGGAGGGACGATATCGAAAATACTGTCTCCGATAACGGTACGGATCTACAATCTTCCGAAAAATTGCGGATCGGCGATAATAATGGGGTTTATAGGCGGGTATCCCGCGGCGGCAAAAATGATATCGTCGGAGGTAAAAACGGGACGTTTAAGCAAAAAGTCGGCGCAGAGGCTGCTCTGTTCCTGTGTAAACGCGGGACCCGCGTTCGTGATAGCGGCGATCGGAGTCGGGGTATATAAAAACGCAAAAATAGGGGCGGAGCTTTACGCGGCACAGGTACTTTCATCGATAATTATAGGATTTATCATGTCGTTTTGCGAAAAGAGAGGCGAAAAACCGGAAAATATAATTCCGTCAAATATTTCTTATTCTTCGGCGTTCGTACGTTCGGTCGCGTCGGCAACGGAATCGATGCTGCATATTTGCGGATACGTAGTGTTTTTTTCGGCAATGGCGGAATGGGGGATAAAAAGCGGGGTCATTGAAAGAATATCGGACATAACGGAAAAAATTATACCGTTTGCGCCAAAATCCGATATAGCAGCGATAATCTGCGGATTATTCGAGGCGTCGACGGGCAGTTTTTTGTCAATAAATCCGGTCGTGACCGCATTTATATTGTCTTTCGGAGGTATGTCGGTGATATTTCAGATAGCCGACCAGTTTTCGGACGTTGATATTTCGATAAAACGGTTTATTCTGACAAGACCGATACACGGAGCGCTCACAGCAATGCTCTTTTGCTTGATCACGAAAATATTTCCGACGGCGATAAATACCGGGAATTTTGGGAACAATCAAGCAAAAGCCGTACTTATATCGGACTCGGTATACGTGAGTATCGCGCTCATGTTGAGCAGCGTGATATTTTTATTTACCGTTTCCGAAAAGAAAAAATTGTAATTTTTTGTTTTTTCTGATATAATTATGTTAAATTCCGCGGAAGGCAGATGAAAAACGAAATGAAAGACGTATTTACAAAAGAAAACGAACCTGCGTGCAAGTATTGTGCGAGAGGGAAAAAATCGGCTGATTCAAAATCTGTACTTTGTATGAAGAAGGGGATAGTGTCTCCGGATTTCAGCTGCAGTTCGTTTAAATACGATCCGTTAAAAAGGGAACCTTACGCCGCACCGACGCTGCAAAAGGACTTAAAAGCGGAGGATTTTGAGCTTTAATGGAGGAAAAATATTGAAAAGACTGTTTAAAGCTTTGATTTTTACGTTATTATCAATGGCTTTGATATGTTCGGCTGATTTTGCCGAAAGTGTTACCGAAAACAAAGGGCTGTACGTAAACGGGATATCTCAGGGCGACTTTCCGCTCGATAACGGATTTGTTTCGGCGGGAATAAAAGAGCAGTTGATACAAATAGCGGATTTTGCAAAAGCTCACGGATACAAAAGGATATATTTTGAAGCGGTAAACGAGTCGAAAGCAATGTATAGGTCTATAGCTTTACAGCAGTGTGAATGCTTGAAAAATACAGATATAGATCCTTTAAAAGAGCTTATATCCGTTTGTCACAGTGAAAATATAGAAGTAATTGCGGTCATATCGCCTCTTTACGCGGGAAAACTGACTGAAGATTTGAACAAGCTCGGGATATTTGCCGCAAAGAGCGAAAAATATTACGTTTCGGACGAAAACGGAAACTGTTATTACGACCCCACATCGAAAGAAGTCGCGAAATACGTTTTGAGGATAGCGGAAGAGATAGCGAAAAGGTATGACGTAGACGGAGAATTGATCTCGGGATTCGGGCTTTCCGAAGAGCTGACGATGAAAATAAACGGAAACGTCAACAGTGCGCTTGAAGAGATAATGCGGGAAATAAGAACGGTAACGCAGGGCAAAAAGCTCGGGATAGAAATAACCGCAAAGGACGGTATAAGCAGTATGTTCGGCGATTACGACGGCAATTACGCAGCCGTTTTCGATACCGGCGTCGATTTTGCAGTGATCGTTGCGGAGGAAGATTTTTCCGAACAAGCTGAAATTTGGGGCGCGATATGCAAAACCGGCGGAATCGATTGGACGATAAAGATCGATTTTTCCGGAATAGAGCAAGCTGCGTATCAGAAAAAAGACGATTACCGTTCGGTTTTTGAGAAAAAAGAGACAGCATCGTATTTCGGGGCGGAAGGATCTGCCGAAAGCGGTTACAGATATTTGCTTTTTACGATTGACAACGGTCGGACGTTATAATAAAATTTTATAAATGTACTTTATGACAAATAACTCATAAGTTGGTGACGTGTTTTGAATATAAAAGCATCGGTCGTTATAGCGGCGGCTGGAGATTCCGTGAGAATGGGCGGGATCGACAAACAGCTTGCGGATATTTACGGGGCGTCGGTATTGGCGAGAACGATATCCGTATTTGAAAGCAGCGAAAAGGTTGATGAGATAATAGTGGTTTCGAAGCCGAAGACGCTGGAGTTTATAAAGGAACTCATTGAAAGCGGCGACGTTAAAAAGATAACGCATATGGTGACCGGCGGCAGCACGAGACAGCAGTCTGTGTTCAACGGAATAAAATACGTTAAAGAAGACGCGGAATATATTGCCGTACATGACGGAGCAAGACCGCTGGTAACGGTGGAAGAAGTCGAAAGGTGTATCGACGATGCCGCGCTCTACGGTGCCGCCGCTTTGGGAGTCAAAGCTAAGGATACGATAAAAATAGTCGATTCGGACGGATTTGTTATAGAAACTCCGGACAGAAAAAACGTCTACCATGCCCAAACGCCTCAGATATTTCGGGCGTCGTTATACAGAAAAGCGATGGAGCAGGCAATCAGAGAACAGAAGGATTACAGTGACGATTGCGGTATGGTGGAGGCGACCGGGGCGAAAATATATATAAGCGCCGGAAGTTACGAAAATATAAAAATCACTACTCCTACAGATATAATTTCGGTGAAAAACGTTCTCGACGGGAGGAGAGACAGGTGAGGATAGGACAAGGATACGATGCCCACAGACTGGCGGAAGGCAGAAAACTTATGATTGGCGGAGAAGAAATTCCGCATAACAAGGGACTTTTGGGACATTCCGACGCCGACGTGCTTTTGCATGCAATAGCTGACGCTTTGCTCGGTGCCGCCGCGCTCGGAGATATCGGAAAACTTTTTCCGGACAGCGACGACAGGTATTTGGGAATAAGCAGCATGATACTTCTGAAGGAAACAGCTGAAACTTTGAAAAGGCACGGATACAGTATAATAAATATCGACAGTACGGTTATAGCGCAAAGTCCGAAACTTTCCGGATATACGGAGAAAATGCGTGAAAATATAGCAAATGCCTGCGGTATTTCGGCGTGTTGCGTCAGTGTTAAAGCGACGACCGAGGAAAAGATGGGCTTTACCGGCTCGGAAGAAGGTATAGCAGCGACCGCGATAGCACTGATAAAAAACGATAAGGAAAAGTAGATTTTAAAAACTTAAGTTGATTCAAAGCCGACGTTAATTAACGTCGGCTTTTTGTTGCCGGATATTTTGTCAAAAACAAATCCGACAGCATAAAATAATATATCTGATACATCGGAAAAAGTCACAGAGAGGGTGTATGAATTATGAAAAGCAAAAATGAGAGATATATTCCGGTAGGTTCGATAACGTATGCGATAAAAGCGAAAAAAGTGCTTGAGAAAAAAGGAATAAGATCATATATAATCAGAGATTTTGAAGCCGCGGAAGGCTACGGGTGCGGCTACGTATTGAAAATAAACGGCACAGACGAGACCGTTGAAAGTGTGAAAAATATACTGATTGATGAAAAGATAAAATTCTGCGAGGAATGCGGAGGAAAATAAAATGATTTATTTTGATAACGCGGCGACAAGTTATCCGAAACCGCATTCGGTTTATAAAGCGATAGAGAGAGCGTTGAAAAGATACGGAGCAAACCCCGGAAGAGGCGGCTATAAAATGTCTCTTGATACGTCGCAAAAGGTTTATGCCGCGCGGGAAGCTGCGGCGAAATTTTTCGGCAGCGGATACGCCGAAAGCGTGGCGTTTACGCAAAACTGCACTTATGCGATAAATTTTGTGCTGAAAGGGTTGTTGAAACCCGGAGATCACGTCGTTATTTCCGATTTGGAGCATAACGCAGTGGCGAGACCGGTATATTATATGAGCAAATATAACGGCGTTGAATATACCGTCGCACAGAACGAAAGTCTTTGGGGAGATGATGATTTTGAGAAAAAATGCGTTGAGAGCTTTAAAAAAAGCATAAGAAAAAACACTAAATTATTCGCGGTAGTTCACGCATCGAACGTTTTCGGAATAAAACAGCCGATAAAAAAACTCGGTGAGCTTGCGAAAGATAACGGGATCTTTATGATGTCGGATGCGGCGCAGACGGCGGGTACGGAAGATATAGATATAAAGAGAGATAATATCGATTTTCTCTGCGTTCCGGGACACAAGGGACTCTACGGCGCCGCCGGTATCGGTGCGCTTATAACGAACAAAGGAAACGAATTGACAAGTATCATACAGGGCGGGAGCGGCAACCGTTCGCTTATGTATGAGCAGCCGGATTTCATGCCGGATAAATTCGAGAGCGGTACGATAAACGTCTCCGGAGCGATAGCGCTGGGAGAAGGAATAACGTTCGTTTCCGAAAACGTAAAAATGATCAGAGAAAAGGAATACGCGATAATAAAGTATATATATAAAAAGCTCAAAGAAGATCCGGAGATCGTGTTATATACAGGGTGTCCCGAAGAAGAAACGTCCGTGCCGATACTGTCGTTCAATATCAAAGGGCAGTCGGGAGAAAAAACGTCATCGATGCTCGGAAACCTGGGAGTAGCGACACGCGGAGGGTATCATTGCGCCGCGCTGGCACACAAAAAATACGGCACCGATAAGTCGGGAACGTGCCGAATAAGTCCCGGAGCTTTCAATAATTTCGACGAAGCGGAAAGATTTATATGGAAATTGAAAAAAATTTATTAAAATATAATAAAAAGCATTTGAAAAGGCGTTATTTTGTGTTAATATAAAATAGAACAGATATGCAAAGCTTTGAGGGATGATTTTATGTTTGAACAAATAGCGCAATCAACGTTTTGGCTCGAAATTTCCAAATTCTGGAAACAGATATGGGGAGCGATAACGGATATAGGAATACTCGACGTTATAGATATCATAATCGTCGCGTATTTGATATATAAAGTTATCTCCCTGGTCCACGAAACGAGAGCGGAACAGCTTATAAAAGGCATCGTTTTGATGATAATCATTTATATAGTGTCTTCCGCTATAAAGCTGAAAACGCTTAGTTATATCATGAATAAAGTTTTGAGCATAGGATTTTTGGCGTTGATAGTGGTCTTTCAGCCGGAGCTGCGAAGAATACTCGAAAGACTCGGAAGATCGAAGATATCGAATCTCAACGTGTTCGGGACCGTTGCGCCTGATGAGCTGGAATACGAGAATAAGATACGTTCGGCCATTGACGGTATATGTGAAGGCGTCGCGGATATGGCGCTGCAAAAGACCGGAGCGTTGATATGTATTGAAAGAAGAACTAAACTCGGAGAGATAATACACACCGGGACCGTGTTGAACGCGGATCTAACCGCAGAACTTATAGGGAGTATATTTTTCCCGAATTCGCCTCTTCACGACGGAGCAATGATAGTGAGGGACGGGAAAATATACGCCGCCGGATGTTTTTTACCGCTGTCTCAATCGAACGAACTGAACAAACAGCTCGGCACGAGACACCGCTCGGCATTGGGAATGAGCGAAAACTCGGATGCCGTTATAGTGGTGGTATCGGAGGAAACGGGAATAATATCAGTTGCAAAAAACGGATCACTTTCGAGAAATTACGACGTTGTAACGTTGAAAAACGAGCTTATCGCAGATTTGATCCCTGAAAAGATAACGCCGCAGGGAGATAAAAAATCCGTATTTCGGAAGGGAAAGAAAAATGAAGAAACTAAAAATTGACAGTATATTCAACAATAAAAAATATTTGCGGATATTCTCGTTGCTTTTGGCTATAATAGCTTGGTTTTTCGTGATATTTGTGGTCAGTCCCGAAAAGACTAAAACGATATCGGGGTTATCGGTCAGACTCAGCTCGAATTACATTACGGCGGAGAAACTTGAACTGCAGGCGATCGAAGGACTGGATCAAAAGATCGACGTTGTGATAGTCGGAAACAGAAGCGTCGTCGATACCGTAACTCAGAGCGATATCGCCGTATACGCTTCTCTGGACGACGTTACAGAAAGAGGAACTTATACTCTTACGCTGCGCGGCGAGAATACCACGAATAAAAATTTCAACATAATTTCGCTGTCTCCGACAAATATCGACGTAAAATTCGACAGAGTCGTCAGCAAGACGCTGACGGTAGACGTGGATATATCAGGGCTTGAGATCGAGAAAGGATTCGTCGCGGAGAATTACACGGTATCCCCGAGCGAAATAGTCGTTACCGGCCCTGAAAAAGAGATTGAATCGATCGAAAAATGTTCAGTAAAGATCGAGACGGATTCCAAAGTAAATTCGACTGTGTCGTTCAAAAATCAAAAAATAAGGATATTTGACTCAAACGGATACGAAATAGACTCAAGATATGTGATCATTGACAAATCGGATGCGAACGAAGTCGTCCCCGTATTGAACATAAAGAGTTTGCCGGTGGAAATAAGATTTACGAATGTACCTTCTTATTTTTCGCTGGATTCGTTGAGCTACAGTTTGTCAAACGAGGAAATACTTATAGCGGGCCCGTCTTCGATCGTCGATAACTATAATTCGATACAGCTCGGAGAGATCAGTTTAGCGTCACTAAAGCCGACGGATACCTATTCTTTTGACGTAAATCTTCCCGCGGGATTCGTCAATATGGAAAACGTCGAAACGGTAACCGTTACTTTTGATATGGATTCGTATACTTCAAAAGAAATATCCGTAACAGATTTCAGAGTTACGGATATTCCGGAAAATTACAATATATCCGTTATTACAAAGAGCATAAACGGCATAAAGGTCTACGGTCCGAGAGAGGTCGTGAATTTGCTGTCGGCGCAAGACGTTATTGCGGAAGTTAAAATAAGAGGTAACAATATCGTCGTCGGACAGTGCAGAATACCCGTGTCTTTATATATACCGTTAAATCAATCGATCTGGACTTACGGAGATTATTCCGTAATAATAGAAGTAAAAGAGCAAGAATAAAAGGAATACGGTCATAATTATGGCGATAATAGTTTCGGATATAAGGCTCGGTATCGACGAACCCGAGGAATATGCGTTTGACGAAGCTTGCAGACGATTGAATATAAAGCGTTCTCAAGCCGACAGGATATATCTTGTCAAAAGCTCAGTTGACGCGAGGAAAAAAGAGATAAGTTTCGTATATTCGGTCGGCGTCACACTTAAAAGTGTCGGCGAAGAGAATATAGTTTCGAAGCTGAATGACGATAAGATACATATCCAAAAAGACGTAAAAATTGCCGTCGATCACGGAGACGAAAAACTCAGATTCCCGCCTTTGATAGTAGGTTTCGGACCTGCGGGAATGTTTGCGGGACTGCTGCTTGCGAGAAACGGTTATTCGCCGATAATACTTGAACGTGGGGAAGATATAGACAAAAGAGTGAATACGGTCGAAACTTTTTGGAAAACCGGCAAGCTCGACGAAAACAGCAACGTACAGTTCGGAGAAGGCGGAGCAGGCGCTTTTTCCGACGGAAAACTCAACACGAGAATAAACGACGAAAGATGCCGATACGTTCTTGAAGAATTCGTCAAAGCAGGAGCGCCGGAGGATATACTTTATAAATCGAATCCGCATATCGGGACCGATCTTTTGAGAGGCGTTGTGAAAAGCGTGCGCTCCGAGATAGAAAAATACGGCGGAAAAATCAGATTCGGAGCGAAAGCTGAGAAATTTGTGTTGAAAAACGGCAGATTATGCGGAATAATCTGTAATGGTGAATACATTGACAGCGCTGTTGCTGCATTATGTATAGGGCATAGCTCGAGAGATACCTTTGAATCGCTGTATAAGGAAGGATTTCTGATGCAGAGCAAGCCTTTTTCCGTAGGAGTCAGGATAGAGCATAAACAAAAGAACATCAACGAAGCGCTCTACGGAGAATTTGCCGGACATCCGAGACTCGGGCAAGCGGAATACAAGCTTTCGAAACGTTATCCCGATGCTAACGCGGTCTACAGTTTCTGTATGTGTCCCGGCGGATACGTAGTCGCGGCGGCGTCCGAAAAAGACGCGGTAGTAACGAACGGGATGAGCAGTAGAATGAGAGATTCGGAAAACGCGAATTCGGCGCTTGTCGTATCTGTTGATCAAAGGGATTTCGGAAACGGAGTGTTTAGCGGAGTCGAATACCAGAGAAGACTTGAAAGGTTCGCCTACGCATCGGGCAAAGGAGAATATAAAGCGCCGGCGCAGACGGTAGGTAATTTTTTGAACGGAACGGATACATACCGCATCGGAAAGATAATACCGAGTTACCCGAGAGGCGTTACCGAAACCGATCTGAGCGCACCTTTTTCCGAAAGGATAGTAAATTCTCTCAAAGACGGAATAAGATCGTTTGATTTGAAAATAAAAGGATTTGCAGATCCTTACGCCGTTATGACCGGATACGAGACGAGAACGTCTTCGCCGGTGAGGATAATCCGAAACGGCTTTTTCACATCCGAAACCGCTGACGGAGTATATCCTTGCGGAGAGGGAGCCGGATACGCCGGCGGTATAATGAGCGCCGCGGTGGACGGAATAAGAGTTGCGCTTGCGATAATGAACAGATATGCACCGATCGAATAATATAAAAAAAGAGACTGTATCCTTTAACAGAATACAGTCTCAATTTTGTTTGACGAAATCAGACAGCTCTTGTAACCTTATCGGAACGAAGGCAACGGGAGCAAACATAGATGTGACGGGGAGAACCGTCAACCAACGCTTTAACGCGCCTGACGTTGGGCTTCCAGGTTCTGTTGGAACGCCTATGAGAGTGCGAAACTTTGATTCCGAAAGTAACGCCCTTTCCGCAGATATCACATTTAGCCATACTTTGCACCTCCTTTTGCAACTAAACAAAACGTTAACGGAAATATATTAACAGAAAAAAATCATAAAAGCAAGAGTTTTTTTAAAATAATTGCAAAAAATTATAGCGTTATTTTTTACGATAAGCGAATTAACGACTTGTAATTAGATTTAGAATATTATATAATATTATAGATTATTATATTCGGAGGCAAAAATGTTTACGTTATTCAACGGAAATTGGAGCGATACTCTTTATATTTTCTGCATCCGAGCGTTTATAGCCGTTACGGTTTTGCCGATACACGAATGGGCGCACGGATACGTTGCCTACCGTATGGGCGACGATACGGCGAAAAGACTGGGCAGACTTTCGCTGAACCCTTTGCGCCATTTGGACCCGATAGGAGCGGTCGCTCTAGTGTTTACAGGCATAGGATGGGCAAAACCGGTACCGATAAATCCGAATAATTTCCAAAAGAGAAAATTGGGTATGGCACTGTCCGCGCTCGCTGGCCCCATGTCGAATTTCTTGATTGCGGTCATCGGAGTCGTACTTTTAAAAATATCAGGTATGATAATGTATGATAACCATGTTTATTATACCGATGCAGGAAAAATAATAAGAGAAATATTGAGCATAGTTATTCAGGTGAATATTTCGCTTGCCGTTTTCAATCTGCTGCCGATACCTCCGCTTGACGGATCAAGACTCGCGTCTTATTTTCTTCCGGAGAAAACTTATTTCGGGATAATGAAATATGAGCGTATATTCATGCTGGCGTTGATGATCGCTTTGTTCATGGGATACCTTGACCGTCCGCTTGAAATAATAACGGATGCCGCTATAAGGTTTTTGGATATAATAACGTATCCGATAGACTGGATATATAAAATGCTTTAAACGAGGAAAGAATATGGAAAAGCTTACCTTTAAGTTTGCGGATTACGAAGGACCGCTGGATCTGATATTGTTTTTGATATCGAAACACAAGCTCGATATATTCGATATCAATATTTCGGATCTTTTGGAACAGTATTTGAAATATATAGAAGGTATCGAAGAAAGATCGCCGGAAACGGCAAGTGATTTTCTTGAGATGGCGGCAAGATTGGTATACATAAAAACGGTTTCGCTGCTTCCGAAGAGAGAGGACGAAGAGAAGGAGCTAAAAGAAGAACTTACAGGACAGCTGATCGAGTTAAGGATGTGCAAAGAGGCGGCTTATATGCTTTCTCAGCTTTACAAGGGGGACAGTATTTTTGTCAGGAGCCAAGAGCCGGTCGAAGCTGACAAGACCTACGAACGGGTACATCTTTCATCCGAGATAATGCTTGCTTATTTATCAGCACTCGGAAAACATAAACGCTTTACTCCGCCTCCGATAGAGTCGTTCAAAGGGATAGTTGCAACGAGAGTCGTTTCGGTATCGTCGAGGATAGTTCATATAATGAAACGGTTATACCGGGAATCCGAAATATTTTTCAGCGGACTTTTTTACGATGCCGGAGACAGAAGCGGAATAGTGGCGACGTTTCTTGCAACGCTCGAACTTATAAAGTCGAGAAGGATATCGATCGAAGACGACGGAAAAATAAATTTTATAAGAACGAAGAAAAATTCCGATGATTGAGGATGAATAAATATGACGAAAGAACAGAAATTAGAAAATATATGTGAGGCGATACTTTTTGCAAACGGTGAGCCGCTCGAGATCATAAAGCTTGCGCAGGCGGTCGAAGAGGATGCTTATACCGTTGAAAAAGCCGTTGAAAATTTGAGGACGCGTCTTGAAAACGAAGAGAGAGGTATAAGGATCGTACGTCTCGAAAACAGTTATCAGATGTGCAGCAGCGAAAAGTATGCCGAATATATAAAGAAAACGATGGCGATAAACAGAAGTACGGCACTTTCTCAAGCGGCTCTTGAAACGCTTGCGGTTATCGCCTACAATCAGCCGATAACCAAATCTTTTGCGGATAAAATAAGAGGGGTCGATTGCGGAGGAGTCATAACGACGCTCGTCGAACGCGGACTTATAGAAGAAGCGGGAAGACTTGATGCACCCGGAAGACCGATAACCTACCGCACGACCGATAATTTTTTGAGGTGTTTTTCTCTTGAATCGTTAGAACAGCTTCCGAATACGGATTACAGCCCCGACGATGAAATTGAAGAGTATGACGGAGAACGGCAGATGAGATTGAGTATTTTGGAGGACGAAAAAGCTTAAGGAGGCACTATGATGGGATGGCTTATCGCCGCGTCAGTAATTGCTTTACTTTTGATATTTTTATTGTTGCCGGTTTATTTTGAAATTATCTATGACGGGGACGTTGCAGCTTGTATTCGTTATATATTTTTCAGATTTAAAGTATTTCCGGCTAAAGAAAAAAAGATAAAAAAACAAAAAAAGAAAAAAGAAGAGGGAAAGAAACCGGAGAAAAAAAGTAAGACCTCTTTTGAAGATACTGTTTCGACGGTAATAAATATGCTGCGAGCGGTCGACGGTAAGCTCAGAAAAGTCATAATCATTTCGAAATTTGAGTTTTTTTCATCTATAAGCGGAGACGACGCGTGCGAAGCTGCGGTGTCATACGGAAAATTGTCGGCGATAATAAATACTTCTCTTGCCGTTTTGAAAAATCTGGTTATAATAAAGCGTTCGAAAATAAAAATTTCGCCGGATTTTATTTCGGAAGAGACCAAAACTTATCTGCATATAAAAATCAGAATTATACCGGCGGTACTGGCGTTTGCCGTTATAAAGATATTTATCTCGTATCTTAAAATCACAGCGGAAGAAAATAAAAAGACAATTACCGAATAAAAAATAAAAAACGAAAAACGGAG
>JAGAEK010000135.1 GCA_017828835.1 Oscillospiraceae bacterium
CGGGGGCGCGGGTCTCCGGTGGAGACCTCTGCCGAAGGCAGAAGCGCTGACCGAGCCGACAGGCGAGACCCGGCACTATGAATATCTCAAACAGAACCGCCCCTCAACCGTCGGCGTTATGCGGTTGAACGGAACGCTTGAAGAGTATCTCAAAGAGGTCAATCAAGAGGTGACAGCAATACTTGATACGCTCGTCCTTCAGTACGCCAAAGCGGAAGGCGTAACAGAATTCCTTAAACGATCGGATCAGCTTGAATGGATACAAAAGAAGAACAACATCCGAACTCAGTGTTACGTGTTGCTCTCCGCGCCGTCTTTGTCCTCGGAGACTAGACGCACGGCGATGCGTTCCTCGGGATCGTCTATGCCGTGATCGCGCAGTTCACCGGCACAGTTCTCGATGAGATCAAAATATACGTCCCAGTATTTTTCGGTTTGGCACCAAACGCGCACCGTGAAGATATAAGTGTCGTCGTCGACAGCCGACAGGCGCGCAAACGGCGCGGGATCGTCGCATACTCCCGCGGTATTTGTTGCGGCGTGCATAAGCACCTCTTTGACGAAATTCTGGTCGATGTCGTTGGTGATCTTGAAATCCTGATCGATACGGCGCTTCTCATTCGCCGTAAAATTGGTGACGTTTGAAGACATCAGATCGCCGTTGGGCACAAGAATCAACTTATTGTCGAGTGTCATGATTTTGGTGTAGAAGATGCTGATATCGTTCACAAACCCCTCCGCGCCGGTACTCTCGATATAGTCGCCGATTTTAAACGGACGGAAAATCAAGATCATGAAGCCGCCCGCCAGATTTGAAAGTGCCCCCTGGAACGCTAATCCGACAGCTAAACCCGCGCTTGCCAGCAGAGCAACGACGCTGGTCATCGGTACGCCGATGATTTCGATAATTCCGATGAGGAGGAAGACGTACAATAAAAACTTGGCGATCTTTCCGAGGACAATCTTGACAAGCTTATCAAAATTCGTCTTCTCAAGCGCCCGGTTCACCGCTTTGCCGATCGTTTTTATTAGCAACAGCCCCACCACTGTTACGACTATCGCAAGCACAATCTTCCCACCGTAGGAACTGCCGATATCGATCACTTTGTTTAAGAATTCTTTCATAGTCTGAACAAAACTCCTTTTCTACTTCTGCAGGCAGATGTGAGTTTGACTACGGTCGCCTTCCGACAGCTGTTTTCGGCTCTTTTGTCTGTCTCTTCATTGCCTTATGTACTGATTGAATTATACAATATTATCAAAAAAAAAGTCAACAAAAAAACGCTTCAAAAAAAACGTTAATTCTCAAAACAACGCAACAGTAACAAAGGGGAGAATTAAAATTGAAAAAACAATGGGATTTATCTTCTGCGAACAAGACACAACAAAAATTTTTCGTTGTATATTGACAAAACAACACTTTGTATGGTATAATGAGCCGAATGTAGATTTCGTTAATTAACTTGGCACGGTTAACGGCAGACTTTTAAGGTAAAGCACGGGATACCGTGCAAGGTTAGTGAACGGAGTTTTACATTCCGAATATATTATCTGACTGTGCCATATGCCACGATGACGCAGCAGTGATATAGAGTGAGGCGAACCTCACCGCACCGTTGGGGCAGCGTAATGTCCCGCACATTTACTATAGGGCATGACGCCCCAACAAATTTACTTTATGGAGGAATCAATTCAATGAAGAAGAATTGGACCATGAGGGTTGCTATTCTTGTGGTAGCTCTCACACTGATCACCAGCTGCTTTGTAGGCGGCACTTTCGCAAAATACGTCACCGGCGCTTCTGCCGAGGACACCGCGCGCGTTGCTAAATTCGGCGTTACTGTCGAAGCTGACGGCGCACTTTTCGCTAACCAATATGAAACTGACGAAGACCTGAATGATGATGAAGCGGCTATCGTCGGCAAATATTCCGTTATTGCTGCCGCTGCAGAAGGCGCGGATGCGGATAACGTCGTCGCTCCCGGAACATCTTTTGAAGGCGGCACGTTCGCACTTTCCGGAACTCCCGAAGTAGCAGTTCGCATCGGTTACACCGTCGAGATCGCAGCTGAAGGCTGGAATCTCCCCGTTGCGACAACCGCTGATCCCGGCACAACAAAAGCTGAAGCTGTCGGCGAAGAATACTTCCCGATCATCTTCACCATCAACGGCGTTCAGTACAAAGTCGGCGCTGAAGAGGCTGTCGAAACACCTGCTAAAGCAGATCCCACTGTTAAAGTTTTCGATACAATCGAAGATTTGATCGCAGGTATTGAAGAGGATCTCGAAGCATACTCTGCCGTTTACGCTGCTAACACCGATCTTTCCAGTGACGACGTTGCCGGTCTGTCCATCAGCTGGGAATGGCCGTTCTACGTAAGCGATGAAAACGACGTTAAGGATACCGCTCTGGGCGACGCCGCTGCTGCCGGCAACGCTGCTACCCTTGATGTTGCCATCGGCGTTACAGTTACCCAGATCGACTAATTTAAGTTACGTCTGAGTAAATCGGCTAAATTGTTTTGAAATTATTTCTTTCGCCCGCTCACGTGGCGGGCGGGCGAAAGAGGATTTCGCCCCGGACCGTTGCTCCCGGCGGTTTGTGCGGAAGTGTCGGTCCGCGACGAAATCAAAAAGATCTTCGCACGGCGGAATAATATAATGAAAGTATTAAAAAATCTATTATATATATATTATGAAAGGAGAGATCGAAAATGAACAGAACGCGTAAACACAGCGGAATATTTATTGACGTTGTGCTGATTGTTGTCGTCCTGGCGGTCTTTTCCTCTTTTTTGGCGGCGGGAATCATAGCTAAATTCCGTACCGTCGGATCCAGTGCTTCCAACGCGCGTGTTGCGACTTTCAGCATCGACGCCGCAAGAAGCGATGAAAACAATGTTTCGTACGTTCTTACCGGAGGAACTTTCGTTCCCGGCAGTGAATCAAACGACTACACACTGACGATTGCCAACAATTCCGAAACTGCAGTGAGATATTTTGTCGAACTCGTTTTCGGTGAAGGCGTATCGGAGTACGTTCAAGTCTATCACGTTACGGAAGGTGCCGACCCCGTTTTGATTGCGCCCGTCGACGGCAAGATCATACTCGAGGGCTCAGCTCTCGCCGCCGGTACGTCCAGTGTGACCGAAACATTCTCTTTCGCCGTCGACGCGACGAAGGTCCCGCTTTCGGTCTACGGAGGACTGACTCCGGACACGAGCAATCCGCTCAAATCCACCGATTCCGTTGCAATAGATTTTGACGCTCTCGTCAAATTCGTACAGATTGACTAAGGGGGCGTGTGATGTTGAAAATGATTAAGAACAAAAAACTTTTCGTTACCGCGCTCGCATTGATGCTCGCGGTGGTTATCGCCGCTACGGCAGGCATCGTTTCCGCAAAATATCTCGGTCAAAAGAATGTGGACGGTACCATAGGGCTGAAAGCCGACCTTGCCGAAAGCATCAAAGTATACGAACACGTCGCAGACAGACAGACCGACGGCTCCTATGATTTCGGTACGTCCACAACTGAAGGAGACCAGACGTATATGCTTATGCCCGGCGTGGATGTCAAAAAAGATCCTACCGTGCGACTCACCGGATATACCGGACTTCCGGCGTATCTGTTCATTACGGTTACGGACGATATCCCGAGCGATGATGATTATGTCACCTATTCAGTCGCCGAAGGATGGACTGTGCTCGAGGGTGTTTCCGGTGTTTGGTACAAGGAGCTTACCGTCAGCGATGTTCCCCAAGGGACTGAAACATATAAAGATTATCCCATACTTGCTCAAACGAACGGGTATCAGCTTATAGTCAGCGATGCGCTTCCCAGAGATACGCAGTACGTGCTTTCGTTCAGCGCTTGTATAGGACAAAAGACGGCTGAAAACAATACACCCGCTACAGTCTATGCGGCGCTTAACGGCGCTACAGGTAATTAAGGAAGGAGGATATTATGAAAAAACACATTTCTGCACGAATAGTATCCTTCTTGCTTGCGATGATACTGATTTTCGCGGCGTCGCCGCTCAGCACTTTCGGTGCTGCGTCACAAAACGGCGCTGAGACCGCTTCTTCAGGCAATTCGGTATCTGACATTTACTGGCAGCTTTTTGTCAAACCGTTCCTCAAGCCTGCGGCGGATGCTGAAGGTCTTCCTGAAAATGCCAAATTATCGTTGGAAATCATTTCCAACCCGTTCAGCAGAAAAAACGGCTCGGGTAATTACAATTTTCTTGATTTCTACGATATCAAGGCGGTAGATAAGCAGTCCGGCAAGGAAATCCATCCCGTCGGCGAGGTTGAAGTTACAATTACCGACGCCCGCATCAAAGAAGGCCAGTCGGTATATATCCTGCATGTGCTCGATGATGAAAACGTTATAAGAGACACCTCGAATTACGTCTTAAAGACCGATTCTGCGTTTATTTCCGCTTTCCCCGCCGCCGCTAAAGCCGCAAAGAAAGCGCTTGGTATAAACGGCGTTGCTGTCGAAATTATCGACGATCTCGTCGTAGACGGCACGAGCATTACCTTTAAGACCAGTTCGTTCTCGATATTTGCTATCTCCGAGAACCCCATACTCACAGTCAATTTCTACAAGGGACCTAAGACTGACGCGAACAGCAAGATTGTCAGCATTCGCGTCAAGAAGTCCGATGCCGAGGGGTATCCTTCTACTGAAAATCCTCCTGTGGAGACTGAGTTTGAAAAGATCCTCTACGATCCCGGAGTGAATGCCGGACTGGATGCAAATATCCTTTTCCGCGGCTGGTTTGAAAGCAATACCTACGACGCTTCCGACGCAGTCCGTGTGACCGAACCTGAAGATGATCCAAACGGCGCGTATGTAAGCGGCTCGATGACGATACAGGACGTCAGGGACAAGGTCGCCGAGATCCTTAACGCCGAAAACTTCAACGGCGGTGAAAAGGATTTCTACGCAATGCTCTATAAGCAGTTCGTGGTAACCTATTTCGACCAGACAGGCAAGATCTGTTTGGGCAGAGATTTCGCCATGCAGCGCGCTTACAGCGAGACCGGCGTCGAGACCGAACTTACCGAATTGGATTATCAGGTCACTTTGACTTACGTTCCTTACGGTCAGTTCGAAAACTTCGAAGGATGGAAACTCAAGACCGGCGATAAGGATAATAACGATGGCTACTATACCGCGCAGGCGCAGCATATGGTCGGTATCTATACCACTACGCCGCCTGACGGCACGCCCGAAATCACAGGCGAAGAAGCCAGAAATCATATTTACACGACGCCCACCTGGACCCGCATCAGCGGCAATATCTACCTCCAGGCGGAATCCCCCGAGGGCAACTGGCTCGTCTTTAACGAAAACGGCAAGGGTGCTACCTATGTAGCGCCGCAGTTCGTCAAAAAAGGCGAAAACACAGTCAACCCTTCTGACTATGAAACTCCAGTTGAGATGCAGCGTCACGGTTACAGATTCGACGGCTGGTATCTGCCCAGCGGTTACGAGCAGGCGCTCGACGAAAACAACCAGCCCGTTTACGACGAAAACAATCAGCCCGTTTACGACACGTCCAAACCGCTGAAAGATGCGGCGGGCAACGTCATACTGGGCGAGTTATTCGTATTCGGCGATCCTCTTGATGATAACGTTACCGTCTATGCAAAATGGGTCCCTGCCGAATCCGCAACATATACGGTCGTCGTCTGGGTCGAAAAATCCGCCGATACCTACGAAAACAACGTAACGAGCGGAGCGCGCCAGTATGACTTCTACGATTCGTTCAACTTTGTCGGTTCGACCAACCAGGTCATAACGGCGGTTTCCGACGCCACATCGAGTGTTACCGACATCGACGGTACATACAGTAACGCCCGTATCCGCGGCACTTATGCCAACGGACAGGCATTAGACCGGACGATAGCTATCACCGGTTACCACAGAAATACCGAAAAGACGCAGCTCTCCGTGAACGTCGTTCCCGAGGGCACTTCGGTGATCAACGTCTATTACGACCGCAATACGGTAAGATACACGTTCTATTATCCGTACGGAGCGGCTTCTTCAGCTTACGAAGTATACACCGGCAACTCTGCAGGGCAGTATTATATCAAAAACGGCGATGACTATGAAGGCCCGTACTACATGACCTACAGCAACGGCGTGTGGACCTACGAGACCGGCGAATACGTTTATACTCCCTACACCGGAACGGAAAACGGCTCTTACTATATCGACGTCGATGGCGAAAAAGAACCTGCCACACTCACCAGAGTCGGTGATACCTGGACTTACCAGACCACTGTGACCGGTTATCACCTGACCAATTCGACAAGCAACGGCAACTATTATATTTCCGACGGCAACGGCGGTTACAGACAGGTCTATCTGACCCGCAGCGGCAACGTATGGACTTACGATACCGGCGAAGATGAGTATGTTGAAAGCAACAGTACTTCGAGCGGATATTATTATATTCCCGACGGCAACGGCGGCTACAGGAGGGTCTACCTTAACAGATCCGGTAGCGCCTGGACTATCAATGGCGAGTATGATTACATATATACTCCGCAACAAAATGCTGATAATTACAGTGGTAATAGCGGTAATAATGTAACTAACCCGTATGGATCTGACGATGGAGTCAATTTCTATCCCATATATTGGGGCAGAGAATACTCAGTATATGGAACAAGAGCCTTCTGGAAAACCCAAACTTGGTACGGATATTCCGATCGTTACCATGGTATGGTGTACAGTAGGGAACAGATTAACAGACCTTATTCAGGTCCAATTTATGTTCAATCCGATATTCTGGCGATTGTCACCGAAGCGTACGAATACGGTCCGTATCAAGTCTCGGAAGTATATGAAGGGACTGTCTACACCAGAGATCCCATCACTGAAAATTATTCCGGAGACGTTTATGTACCGGCAGCCGGCGGCAACGCCTGGAGGCTCTATTATCAGCAGACCGGCCTTTACGGCGAGGATTTGAACTGGCCGACCGACACCGGAATCTGGTGGTATCCGAACGGCAGCAGCACCGGCGGAACAAGCGGCACGCGTCTGACCTATAAATCAGACCTTCTGCCGTTGACCAGCAACATGGACGTCGTTTACTATGGAAGCAGAAACACCGGTAACTCCGAGATCAGGTTCTATACGCAGGATCTTTCCGGCGGCGACAACTACACGCTGCAGATGACAGTGTCATCCAACGGCGGTAACTTTAATATCAACGATAAGTTTACCGGCTTTGAAGCCTACCAGTACCGTTCTTATACCACCGGCTACGGCGGCGGTTCATGGTCCAGCTGGCAGAACGTCGGTACGCTCAATACCGGCACGGGTATTTACGGTAGTTCCGTTGCGGTCAACAGCATACTTGAGATTCGCTTCCGCCGTCAGAGCAACAAGATCGTGTATCTTGACGGTCAGTACGTCAACGGTAACATGATCCCGCAGAATGAAACGAGAAATCCTGATGCGTTCGACGAATCGGAAGATATGTTCGTAGGGGTCGACCTTACGTCGTACAACGCAGACGGTGAGAATTACTATGTTCCCGAGCCTTATCATGAAGAATACGTGTTTGCGGGCTGGTACGCCGACGATGCGTGCACGCAGCCGTACACCTTCTCTACCATGCAGCTGACCGGCGTTACGGTCTATGCAAAATGGGTACAAGAGCAATTCCGTGTGTTCCTGCATCCGAACGCAGGAACAGTCGTATACGACGAAGACTGGAACGTGGTATCCGATACCAGAGACCCGTCGCTTGACTGGGGTTCAGAAAGCCAGGCGATGAACTTCCGTATCAGCTACGACGGCACCGTCAGCGTGCCGACCGGCTTGCGTGACAGTTATATATTCGCCGGCTGGTACACCGATCCCGGCCTTACGCAGTCGTTTATCCCGGCCACGCGTCTCAACGAGCAGACCGTTACCGCGGCATATAACAAGGAGACCGATTTGACCGACTACATGGATAAGTGGGGTGTGGTCTCGCCGGGCGAAGGAGGCGAAGAGCCTTACAACTCCGATTTGGTCGGATATAACGGCGGAGACCGTTTCTGGATCAACAAGAAATATGATCTCTACGCCAAATGGCGCAGCAAGATAGTCGGTGCCGACGGTATGTACCTCAAATTCGTCACCACAGACGACGAAGGCAGAGTCGGACATTTTGCATCCGGTACCGCTAACGTCAACAGCGACAGGACCGAATATTTCGACGGCGAGCTTTATACCGACGCCGCGTTTGCATACGGTCTTGCGGCGTGTGATGCTCCCGCTGTGGCGGAAGGCGCCAACGAACTGAATTTCCGTTACTGGGTCGTGCAGCGCTGGAGCGCATCTGAAGGTTTCTTCGATGCGACCGACGATGACGGCAACCTGATCGTGATATATCCCGGTCAGAGGTTCGAGACCGTTTACGAATACGCTCAGCGCGTTGATTTACAGCCCGGAGATGAGGGCTACAACAAAGTGGGCGAGGAAGGGTACGATCCCGATCTTCCTGAACATTACTACAATTACTATATGGTGCTTCGCGCTGAATATACCGAAGCGGTGCCGCAGACGACAACTCTCGTTTACGACGCTAACGGCGGTACGTTCGTAAGCGATGAAATCCCCAGCGGTTACACCGCAGGCACCTCGGGCGATTATAACACCGTGACGCTGGAAGGACTCTTGGTCAACGAAGCGTTCGACATTCTGCCCGGCACTGTCGTTACCCGCGAAGGTTACAACTTCGTCGGCTGGTCTCTCGAAAGAGACGGCGATAAGTTCCTTGACGGCGGCGAAGAGAATTACGCAGCCGACAACCTCAGCGCAGATCCCACAGGCAACGACGAGTCAAATACGCTCTATGCTCTCTGGGAAATCAAGACTTACAAAGTGGTCGTTAAGAAAGAAATCTTCAATTACGGCGTAGCAGATACGTCCTGGGACGATCACGGATTTGCTTTCCATTACTCCGTCACCGATGGCGGCGATTATAACGTAGCCGACGCGCTCGTTGAGACAAACGGCGTTTCGGTCACAAATTCCGCAAGCGGAGACATCGTTATCGAAAATGTTCCTTACGGTTCTACTCTCAGTGTTTGGGAAGTCCTTACTAACGCAGAGTCGGCCGATTTCACAACCAATCACGATGCGGATAACAAGGTCCAGATCACTCTTACCGGAATGGAAGTTGAAGAAGACGAAGAGACGCTCAAACAGCAGGTCGTCATCACCAATACCCGCGTTACCGGCAAGATCGTAATATCAAAAGAGGTTTCCGACAAAAACGGTACTGAATTCTCGACCGAAAGATTTATTTTCAAATTCGAACGCCTTGAAAGTGCAAGCAGTACCGATGTTGACGATTCGTTCGTTCCCGTATATATCACGCTCGGCGACGGCCAATCGGCCTCTGTTTCGGTACCCGCAGGTTACTACAAAGTAACCGAAGTCACCGAATGGAGCTGGCGCTATGATGCGGTCGACGATGTCACGGAGATTGTCTGCACGATCGATAAGGAAAACACCTTGGTGTCTGCCGATTTCACCAACAAGCGCAATACTCAGAACTGGCTGAGCGGTGAAAACAGCACTGACAACCCCTTTATTGTGAACGGGAGGTAATCAGTTATGAAATCCAAAACTTTGTTGATCGTTACTGTTTCGCTCCTCCTTATGGCGTTTCTTGCGGGCGGCGTTTACGCTGCGGTCAATTTCCTGCACGGAAGCAGCAATAATCAGGCGAACTCTCTTGTCGCCGATGACGATCTCACTCCCGAGGTGAGCGAAGATTTTGACGGTGAGCAGAAAAGTGACGTTATAATTACTATTCCCAAAACCGATTATTCGGTTTACGTGCGCGCTGCGATTGTAGTCAACTGGCAGAAAGAGGTCGATGACGAGACCTTTATCTATCCCGCAGCGCCCGTAAAAGGAACTGACGGAGATTACACACTTGTGTTAGATTCCGATAAATGGTTCGAGAAAGATGGTTTCTATTACTATGAAGAAGCCGTTCCCGGGACCGGAAGCGGAGAGACCGAAGTGTTGATCGGAAGTTGCGAGCAGCTCAAGAACCCGCCCGAAGGATATATCCTTCATGTGGAAGTGCTCACGCAGACGATCCAGGCTATCGGTACTACCGACGCAGACTCGACTGCCGCAGTCACCGATGCGTGGGGTGTGAGCGTTACCAACGGAAAACTCGACCGCGACTGATTAACGGAGTCAAACCAAAACGCATCAGGCGTCGCGCGGTATAATGTAAGTATCTGCTTTGGTTCGCGAAACGCGACAGCGCCGAACATATAAGGACGAGAAAGGATATGCTCATTTGCAATGAAAGGAACGATAAAGGCATTGAATAGAACAGTCACCGTAATAGGTGTTGTTCTATGCGTGGTGTTTGGAGCCCTGCTTATTATGAATTTTACCATTATCATAAAAGGGCTCGTCAATCCCGACTGGCCTCCGTCAGTGTTCGGCATAACGCCGATGGTGGTCAAGTCAGGGTCAATGAGCAGTAAATATTCGTATACAGTTTTACCCGAGGATATTATCGACCTTACTGAAGAGCAGATACAGTCGCTGAAAGAAGGAGATACCTTCATTATAAAAAGAGGCGATTATTCTGAGATAAATGTTGTTGAGACTGTTCCCGAACCCAGCAAAGGGCGGAACGTCTTTACTGTTGCACGTCCCGCGCCCGACCATATCGAGATCGACGACCTCATCTTTGTGGGCAAAGCGGATATGCAGAACCTGCAGGTCGGTCAGATCATCACCTTTTTTGAAACCAACAAAAATGGTGACAAAACGGGCATAATCGTTACTCACCGTATAATCGAAATAACCGAAAAAGACGGTGAGGTCGCTTACCGCACCAAAGGAGACGCAAACAACTTCACCGATACCGTACCTGTCCAAGCGCAGAACATCATAGGCGTTTACAGGAACAGGATAGCCAAACTCGGCGCACTTGTGCTGTTTTTGCAAAAGCCGTGGGGAATGGTGATCTTCATCGGAGTTCCAGTGCTTGTCTTCGTCATTTACGACATCATCCGCAGACAGAACAGCGCAAAAAAAGGCGGCAAGGCGGTCGACGAGCTTGAAAGTGAACTTGAGCGTTTGCGCAAGCGTGTTGCAGAAATGGAAAACAAAGAAACTGTAATTGACGATCAGTCGGATGACGATTCCGATGCCGAGAACGGCGAAGGTGAACAATGAGCTCAGTACGAAGATTTAAAAAATTCTATATATTGATTTTTCAGAAGAAAGGAGAGCGGTCGCAATGAAGAACAAAAAAAGCAAAACCGGGTGGATATTCACCGTTATGCTGATACTTTTTATTTGTGAAATTATAACGCTCCCACTCACATACTTTTTTACTTACGCGGGTAAGAACGAAGCGCCTGATCATGTCCTCACATTTGATGGCAGAAACCTCGTTTGGTCTACCACCGAGAATATTCTTCCCAACGGTAGTGCGGAGTTTCGTATATTTTCCGATGAATATCAAAACGTCAAGAGTGCCGACGGAGACAAGGTCATAGCCCCCGGTACCGAAAACGACAATATGGTTCGACTTAAGAACGACGCGCAAAACGAAGTGACGTATATCGCGACGCTCTACGTTATAGAATCAAGCGAACTGCCCATAACTGCCGATCTCGTCTGCGAAACAGGCACACCTACCGGCAATTTTGTTCTGCCTGACCACGTATCCGAAGCCGAAATCATTTCTTCATACACCGGAAAGATCAAAAGCAAAGAGATCGTGGATTTCACCACTGAATGGAAATGGACTTTCTATGAAAGCGACGATCAGGATAAGATCGACACCGAATTGGGCAATCTGGCGGCCGAAGGTAAAGCAGACAATATTGTGCTCGGCCTTTATATCGTTGTCGAAAGCGAAGAAAACGTCATTCCTCCGGATACCGGTGACACGAGTTTGACGCCGCAAATCATAGCGTTGGTTATCACCGGTGCGATCCTCGTTCTTCTGGGATTCAGCCGGAAAAAAGAGAAAGAGTAATATTGCTGTTTTTTAAATGAACGAACAAAATTCACGCAAAAAGATCAACATCTTTAAAATAATATGCGTTACATTGGCGCTGATCATAACGCTGTACTGCATAGCGTCTCTGGTCATTATGGTGGCTGCGGACGATCCGCTGCCTATGCCGCTCGGTTTCGGCAGCGCCGTGGTGCTTACCGGCAGTATGGAACCCACGCTTTCGGTCAATGACCTTATCTTTTTTGCAAAGTCGGGCGAATATAACGTGGGAGACATAGTCGTCTATTCCACAGGAGGTATACCCATTGTCCACCGTGTGGTACAGGCGGATATGCAAAGCGGAGTCATAGTCACCCGCGGTGACGCCAACAACACCGATGACGACCCAATATCGGTGGCGCGAATTAAAGGCAAATTATTTTTTTCATTACCTTTTGTGGGCGCGATTCCGCGCTTTGTTCGTACTGTCCCCGGACTTATAATGGTGTTGTTGATTTTGTTCGCGCTGTTGTTCGTTTCGGTCCGCGGTATGACTGCAGACAATGAGAGATCCGATAAAGCCGAAGAACTCCTTCAAGAGATCGAGCGGCTAAAAAAGGAACTCGACGGATACGGTGATAACGATTCCGAAAACGACAAAAAAGAATAGCCTAAAACATTTGCCCGCTCTGTAAAACAGAGCGGGCATTTTTGTGTGATTTTACAGCCATCTGCTGAAAAGTCGAGGATACGTTTTTCAGCGATAGACTTCAAAAGTCGCTTTTGATTATTCAAACATCTTCTTTTGCACGATGGCAACCGTATGGGGTTTCAGAGTTATTTTATCGGCTATAATGAAATTGTTTTCATCAGTGGGATCCAGCCATATTTTTCTTTCGCCGTCAAAGCCGAGTTCTTTTTCTTGTCCGAGATAGTTTGTGAGTATCATCGCTTTTTCGCCGTCGTAAGCTTCGAAAGCCGTCGTGAAAACGTCCGGATATTCCAAAACTCTTCCATTGACGCAGCTCACTCTGTAGGTACCGATTCCGGACACCTTCTCCGCCTTTATCATTTTGCCGGTATGGAGATATTTTCCGGCGAATCCGCGCCGCCAGGCAGTTGCGTTTGAGATAAATTCGCAGATATCCTCCTGATTGGCGGGAGGCGTATCCCAGTCGACGTCCCAGCCCCAGGAAATTTTGCCGTCCTTTCCAAGACACACGGACAACATATCTCCGGCGGCAAACGAATATGCCGTACGCATGAGCAGATTATCGGGATTCTTCGTCAGATCGATGATCCGATCTATGGTGTTCTGATTTCCCATAAAATTATTGATATACTCATGGAACAAATAAGCGTACGCGGGGACGCTCTTTCCGAAAAACAGCGCGATATTGCTTCTCAGATCGTTGAACGGCAAATACTTTATAAACGGTTCAGCCGCCGCGGCTTCGCAGCCGATAAGCATTTTTTTGCCGTCGATGTTTTCGGTGGCTGTTTTAAATATCCTTTTCATTGCGTCGCACTGCCATTTGCCGGGAGTATACGGATGACCGTGATCCTTCGCATAGCAAAAGCAGCCGTTACCTCCGAGATTCTGATCAAAGTACTGAGTATAATCGCAGCCCGCTTTCGCTAACGCCTCGACCTCGCCTTTTACTATATTGGCGGTCTCGCTGCTTTCCGGACACATATCATACCCGTCTCTTATGGGAGGACCTATGATTTTCGACTGCTTGATTTCTCCTTCCGGAGTTTTGCAGATAAGTTTTTCGTCGTATTTATCGGAAATATCCATATCTGCCAGGTAACTGTGAGCCGTCCAGCCGATACCGCTGCAATAAACGCCCAGCAGATTGTTTTTTTCGTGCAGAGCGTCTGCAAATTCCCTGAACTGTTTTTCACCGCCGTAAGGAGGCCATACGAAAGGCGGCGCCCAGGGAGCGGTACCTTCCCAGTGCATAGGCAGCGCCATTATTCTGCTGCCTAATTTCTCCGCATACTTTTCTATATACGCAAGCGCGTTTTTATAAGGGTAATACATATTCGGCGACATATCTCCGTGATCCTTCGTTCCGCGGATCGGATAAAGCGCGACTACCGGCGACTGCGAATACCATTCCGGCAGGTGCTCGTTATCTTTAATTTTTTTAGGTAAAAGCCCGTCCGTGCTTTCGAGCCAGGTTTTATAGATATCTGCCGCGTCCTGCCAATCACCCTTGAAAAATCCCGTTTTTACCTCAAACGGCAATTTGTAATTCGTAAATGCGCCGTCCGCAAAACATCTCATTTCCAGGCAAATGCCGCCCGAATAGGGGTAATATTCGAAAGATTTAAGATAAGCCTGCGAATCCTCCGCGGAAATATAAAGTCCGCCGCGATCGTTATAGTAAGCCATAAACTGCATTGCGACAGGTCCGGGATAAGTGCCGTTATAGCCGGCACTCTGACCCGAGATCTCGCGGTATCTAAGCCATTCGCTCCCTTGTCTGAGATCCATATTTTCAACGATACAGCCCTCGCCGAAAGGCCAAAACAATTCCGAGTCTCCGCCGTGTCCCTTCAGACTGTTTTCGACGACCAGACCGGGTAAGCCGACCCATTCGATCACGTGCCCGGTCCGGTTCTCGATTTCACAAGACCAATAAATGAACGGCTCGTCAGCGGGACACCTCATATTCACACTCGCCGTCAGCCCTTCCGCCATTTGCTCAAACGTCAGACGATAGCCGTCAGCGGTCTTAGCTGCGCTAAATACGGCGCTGCTGCTGTTTATGTATATCCCGCGCCCGTTCGCGTCAAGGAGTTTTACCTCCAAAAGAGGTTTCGTCTGCGCGTTCACGTAATCTCTGATCCCGTCGCTGTAGGAGATTATTTTTCCGTCATCGGAAAGTTCGATCGCGTAATAAGTATTAGTTACTATCATTTTGCAGCCTTCTTTCATAAGAGGATGTTTCGTGCGGAGAAGCAATCCGTTTAATGTTTTCTGATATAATTATATACTTATTCGCCAAGCTTTTCAACTGCAGATCAAGGGTCAGTACGTGGGAATTATTTTTTGGAGCATCAAACGACGCCCTGAGCGATCATTGCGTCCGCAACTTTTTCAAAGCCGGCAATGTTTGCGCCTGCAACGTAATCGTTTTCGAGGTTGTATTTTCTTGCCGCCGTGTCGATGTTGTGATAAATGTTTATCATGATATTCTGCAGCATACGGTCAACTTTTTCAAACGACCAGTAGATCCTCTCGGAGTTCTGGCTCATTTCAAGAGCCGAGGTCGCAACACCGCCCGCGTTAGCCGCCTTGCCGGGAAGGAAAAGAACGCCGTTCTTCTGAAAATATTCGGTGGCGTCTCTTGTCGTAGGCATGTTCGCACCCTCGCAAACCGCTATAACTCCGTTTGCAACAAGCTGTTTTGCGTCTTCAAGGAATAACTCGTTCTGTGTCGCGCAGGGCAAAGCGATATCGCATTTGATCTGCCACACGCCTCTGCCTTCGTGATATTCGGCGGAAGGTTTTTTAGCGGCGTATTCGGTAAGTCTTGCTCTCTTGACCTCTTTTACTTCTTTGAGCAGAGCAACGTCGATACCTTCTTTATCATAGATCCAGCCGGTCGAATCCGAAACGGTAACGACCTTTGCACCCATCTGAGCGGCTTTTTCAACGGCATAGATCGCAACGTTGCCCGAGCCGGAAACGGTAACGATTTTGCCGGACATATCATTTCCGTGGCACTTAAGCATTTCTTCGGTGATGTAAAGCAGACCGTAGCCGGTGGCCTCGGTTCTCGTCAGCGAACCGCCGTAGGAGAGGCCTTTTCCGGTAAGAACGCCTTCATATCTTTTCTGGATCCTCTTATACTGACCGAACATATAACCGATCTCGCGGCTGCCTACGCCGATATCACCTGCGGGAACGTCGGTGTTTTCGCCGATCACCTTGCAAAGTTCGGTCATAAAAGACTGACAGAACATCATGATCTCTCTGTCGCTCTTTCCTTTTGGATCAAAGTCCGAACCGCCTTTACCGCCTCCGATCGGTAGACCGGTGAGGGAATTTTTGAAGATCTGTTCAAAGCCTAAGAACTTGATGACCGAAAGCGTAACGCTCGGATGCAGTCTCAAACCGCCTTTATAAGGGCCGATCGCGGAATTGAACTGCACGCGTTAGGCACGGTTCACGTGCACCTGACCGTTGTCGTCGATCCACGGAACGCGGAAGCGGAAAATTCTTTCCGGCTCAACGAGTCTTTCGAGAAGAGCAAGTCTTCTGTATTGTTCTTCGTTTGCTTCGATCACGGGGCGAAGAGAATCAAAAACCTCGCTTACCGCCTGAAGAAATTCAGGCTCGTTACCGTCGCGTTTCTTCAAAAATTCCATTACTTCATCAACGTATGCCATTATCAAAACTCCTTTTTGACAAAAGAAAAGACGTCCCCAGTGTTTTTATCACACTGAAGACGCCGTTGCCTTCATCTGATTTTATAAAGTATTTTACACTTTTTTTTGAAAGTTGTCAACAATTTTTTTTGAAACGAAAACACAAAGAGATAACACGTCGTAATTGCAGCACGAACGGTAACAAAAGATTGACAATTATGTTAGTAAGAGTATAATCAAATTATGGGATTTATATCGGCAGAACACAAAAAAAACGAGCGTTTTCGCAAATAAAAACGGTTCGGTAATTATGAGTCAGGGAGAAGTTATATGAAAAAAGCACATATTGTGACCCACACGCATTGGGACAGAGAATGGAGATATCCGATTTGGGAAAACAGGCAATATCTGATCGATATGATGGATGAACTTTTGGAGATTCTCGACACGCAGCCGGAATATACTTGTTTTTTAACGGATGGTCAATCGGTGCTGATCGAGGATTATCTTGAATTCAAGCCCGAAAACAAAGACAAGATCGAAAGCTATATCAAAGCCGGCAGGATCGACGTCGGCCCGTGGTACACTCTGCCGGATCTGTATCCCGTATGCGGTGAAAGTCTGGTCAGAAATCTTCTGAAAGGTACGAAAGTTTCCGAAAAGTCAGGCAGAAGACTGAACGTTGCTCATGAGTCGTTCGGTTGGGGTCAAACGGCACAGTTCCCGCAGATTTATGACGGGTTCGGACTTGATTTTGTCGTGGTTGCAAAGCACGTGTCGGCGAGCAGGTGCCCGAATTGTGAATTTTTATGGGAAGCGCCTGACGGAACAAAAGTTTTTGCAACAAGGCTCGGCGCGTACGCGAGAGCGAATTTCTTTGCGGCCGCGTACCTCCCGATCATAACGGATAAGGACTACGTCTCGGACGAATATTATCTGGAACCCGGAAAAGACGGACAGGTTTTTCACGAGGCGGATGAAAAAGGCTTCTGGGAAGATTATTTCGTGATCGACGATAAATGGGAAATACATGAAAACCAAATTGCGGACGCCGTACGCCGCGCCTGGAGCGCAATGGACGACACGATTATTCCGGATATGCGTGTTTTGATGAACGGTTCGGATTCGACGACCGCGCAGCCGCAGTTGGTCGAAATTATTAAAAAAGCTCAGAAAATGTTTCCGGATATGGAATTAAAACTTTCGACGCTCGAAGCTTACGTTGAAGATTTTAAGAAGATGGTCGACAAGGAAAAACTCATAACGATCAAAGGAGAGCTGCGGGACGGCCCGGCTTATAATTGCAGCGCGAATGCACTTTCCACAAGGCCCGAAAATAAGATCTTAAATAAGAAAGCCGAAAACTCATTGTTTAAAATTGCGGAACCGTTATGTTGTATGGCGGATTCTTATAACGGCGTTTTTTTGGACAAAGCGCTTGATTATCTTTTATTGTCGCATCCGCACGATTCCATAAACGGCGTGACGCAGGACAAGACGGCTGACGATACGACGTACCGGCTCAATCAGTCGCTGGAACTTTCAAAAACAGCCGCAAACACGGCGTGCAAAAACATAGTCAAAAATATAGATTTCTCAAAATATGACGGTTCGGATATGCTGTTTGTGATATTTAACACGCTACCGTACAAGCGGTCTGAAGTTATAAAATTATATATCGATTTTCCAAAGCATATGAACGTTTGGGATTTTGATATTTTTGACGGAGAAGAAAAGCTGAAAAAACAAATCGTTTCAAGACAGGAAGTAACGACGCCCATTTCTGATCTGCACACCAGACCTTTCCCTTACGAGGCGGACAGATTTGAAGTTATTGTTGAGACGGGTGAGATCCCCGCTATGGGCTATAAAACGATCAAAGCCGTAAGGACCAGAGAATTCAACAGGAAAAATTTGTTCTGGCCCGAAATGAGAAAATTTAACGGCAGAGAGTTGGCGGTAAACGGCAATTCGATGCAAAACGAATATCTTTGCGTTACCGTCGAGAAAAACGGGACCGTTTCGATCGTTAATAAAGAAAGCGGACGTGAATACAAGAATTTAAACTATTTTGAGGAAACGGGTGATGCCGGCGATTACTGGATCTATTATCCGCCTTACAAAAATAAAACTTATACGTCGCTCGGACTGAACGCCGATATATGGATCGAAGAAAACGGAGAACTCTCCGCGACGATCGGAACGAAAACAGTTATGACCGTTCCGAAAACTTCCTCTAAGGAAACGAGGAGCAGTGAATATACCGATATCGAGATCGTGTCTTATTATACTCTGAAGAAAGGCGCGAAAGCGCTGGAAGTTAAAACGGTCATAAACAACACGGCTAAAGACCATAGGATGAAAGTTGTGTTCGACACCGGGATCAAAACCGAAGTTGCCGAAAGCGCCGGACATTTTTACGTTGATAAAAGACCGTTGACTCCGCCGACCGGAGAATACTATCCTGAAATGCAGACTCTGCCGAAGGGATATTTTACTTCTCTTAAAAATGATACCGATTCATTTTCGTTCATTGACAATTGCAGCTGCGAATATGAGGCGGGTAAAGACGGAAGGTTGAAAATAGGATTATTCAGAGGCGTGAGGAATATTATTTGCACCGAAAGCAGAAGCGCAGGTATATTCCCGCATGAAGACGGCGGACAGTCGTTGGGGAAGCTTGAATATAACTATTTGCTGTGTCCTTATAAAGATGAAGAGATAGATATCGCTGAAAGGATGAGCGCGCCGTTAAAGACGGTACAAACGACGAAAGGGAAAGGGAAAAACCCGGACCGTGCGACGTTTTTGGAGATACCGAAGGAACTTGTTTTGACAGCACTGAAGAAAAGCGAAAACGGCGATAAGTATATTATGAGATTATATAACCCGTGTGAACGTACCGTCTGCGGAAGGATAAACACGGTGTTTAA
>JAGAEK010000136.1 GCA_017828835.1 Oscillospiraceae bacterium
ACGGATCTCAATGATCTGCTTCGGGTCGAGTCCTACCGTCGGCTCGTCAAGTATCAACGCGGGCGGATTCCCTATAAGCGCCTGCGCTATGCCGACTCTTTGCTTGTATCCTTTCGACAGATTCTTTATCATCCTGTTATATACTTCTTTTATCTTCACAAGCTCGCATATTTCCGCTATATGCGGATTTTTCGGCTGCTTCGCTTTTTTCAGGTCGTATATGAACGAAAGATATTCCCTGACCGTCATATCAAGATAAAGCGGCGGCTGTTCCGGAAGATATCCGATCCTCGATTTCGCCTCAAGCGGCTCCTCAAGAACGTCGTAACCGTCTACCGTTATCGTTCCCGACGAACTCGAAAGATATCCCGCTATCATATTCATCGTCGTACTTTTCCCCGCGCCGTTCGGTCCCAAAAATCCGACTATTTCTCCTTGATCGATCTTAAAACTTATATCGTTGACCGCGTATTTCTGACCATACCTCTTGCTCAGGTTGTTAACTTCTATCATTGATCATACCTCCCGTTCGGTTTCCTCTGTATTTTTGCATTTAATATTTTAAGTTTTTTATTTTTTACGCTTCCCGTTCATAAACTTTAGTATAACTCATATTTTTCAGAAAGAAAAGTATTATATTTTAACTTAAAGGAGTTTTTTACCATGAATTATGCAAAATTAAAACGTTTTATCGTTTTTTTCGTCGCCGTAGCTCTGCCTTTTCCTCTTTCCGGATACTTTTCTCAGTCTTTTTTATCCCATACCGTTTTTATCTCCGCCGTTTTCTCCTGCCCCGATCTCGCCGTATCCACCGTTTCTTCGATCAAACTTTCCGACAAGTCCTATCCTGACCCGCTTATTTCCGATCCTGTTCCCGACGCCCCTCCGGCGGACCAAAACTCTGTTCCCGACACGACTCCGCCCCGGTCGGTTCCCGACAAATCGGAAGATTTGCCGGGAGATACAGGAGAAAATTCTTCTTCGGAAGAAATTTCTCCCGCATCCGTGACGGAAGAGTCGGTACCCGACGCTTCCGTCATACCGACCGACCGGCGCGGAGTCATTGTAAAAAGACATATACAACTGTCCGCCGGAGGGTATTTTATCTCTTTCGGTAATAATTGTCTCATAAAAAATCTGTCTTCTTATTCGTCTTCACGTATATTAAAAGAGCTGTCAACGTCAAATATCCCTAAAATCGAGCTCAACTCAAACCTCCCTCAGGCGCTCGTATATCACACTCACGCGACCGAAGCTTTTTCGCCCTACGACAACTTTTTTGATACAAGTTACACTTTTCGTTCTGCCGATAACAACGAAAACATGGTACATATAGGGAATATTATCACAGAAACCTTAAACCAACATGGAATAAATACTCTCCACTCGGACGTCCAACACGATTATCCTCTGTATAAAGGCGCATATACGCGAAGCGCCGTAACCATCAAAGATTATCTCTCTTCCTACTCGTCTTTAAAAATACTCCTCGACGTCCACCGTGACGCCATGCAGTCATCCGATACCTCTATTATAAAGCCTGTAGTTTCAGTCGACGGAGAGGATTGCGCGCAGATAATGATCATTGTTTGCAGCGGTTACGGAAAAGACGATTCCGTTTTCGACAATCTCAGATTTGCCGCCGATCTCCAATCAAAACTCGAATCCCTTTACCCCGGTATCACCCGCCCGATCCTGTTCGCAGACAGAAAGTATAATCAGGAGCTTTCGCCGTACGCTCTGCTTATCGAAATGGGTTCGCATGCAAATACTCTTAAAGAAGTCGAGCGTTCCGCCTTACTGCTCTCAAACGCCCTTTATCAGCTTCTCTGCGACTGATCCGTTGGCCGCCGCCATACCGATAAATCGCAGCTGCGGCGCCATGCGACCCGTCTGAACACAAAAAAGTCAACAATAATACAAAATAACGCACCAATTTGACAACAAAAAATATTTTACATTTTCATAATACGTGTGTTAAAATTTACTTGTAAGCAGTAAACAAACTTACAAAAAATAAAGAAAGAAGGATCTTATTATGAAAAAAGGATTGATTGCACTGGCAATCATGTTGGTAGCGATATTGACGGTTTCAGTATTGACTCCCGCGTTTGCCGCATATGAAATGGATTGTGTCGTATTATCAGGCGCATCCGCTGACGTCGGAATCGGTTGGGCCGGAGAAGGCGCTACGGTAGAAGCCAAAGGTTTATTTATCGGATACAACGCCGGTTCCGTCGAGTACGATGAGGCAACAAAGTCCGTTAAATTTTACGGTGCAGGAAACGCTAATGAAGCCGGAGGATTTTACGTTCAGTTCTTTGCTGCAGTCGACGGAACTTACGATGTGAAACACTCAGATTATCCTTATATGGCGTTCTGCTATAAGACCGAGAATGCCAACGACGGCCTTTACGTCCAGCAGGGTGAAGGCGGCTTAGGTTCTGCTGCTCCCGCGGGACAGGTCAATGAATTCACAAAAGTTGTCGGTTCTTCTCCCGATTCTTATATCATCAGTCAGGATCTGGGCGTAAACCTCAACATGAAATGCGTTGACTATGCCGCCGGCGTAAAAGATACCGTTGTATATTTCCAGTACATTGCGTTCTTCAAGACCGAAGCTGACGCCAATGCTTTTGATTATGACGCCTGGCTGAACGGCGGTGAGACATCCGAGCCTGAGGCTTCTGAGCCCGAAGCTTCCGAACCCGAGGCATCCGAACCCGAGACTTCCGAGCCTGAAGTTTCCGAACCCGAGGCTTCCGAAGTTGAGAACAGCGAAAGCGAAAAGCCCAACACCAACACCAGCGACGTCGCGATGATTTCCGGAGCTATTCTCCTTTGCGCGGCGGCTGCCGTTGCGGTAACGGTATCAAGAAAGCGTAAATAATCTTATTTCATGGATTTCCCTCTTCCAGCCTTGCAAGCGGTCGTGTTTGTGACGACCGCTTGCATTTTTTTAATTTTGGGGTATATTTATTTTAGCAGCACTGTTAAACAGGAGTAGTTTTTATGAAATTTTTACTTGCATCGGCATCTCCCCGCAGAAAAGAACTTTTTTCGCTTATCGCCCCGTCTTTTGACGTTATCGTCCCGGATATCGACGAAATTTTCCGTAAAGAACTCGGCGTAGGACCCGCCGTCGCCGCCATTGCTTCCGACAAAGCGCGGCGCGCCTTTGATCTTTCCGAGGACAGTAATTCTCCTCATTTCGTTCCCGACCGAAAAATCATCGTTGCCGCCGATACCGTCGTCGTCTCGGAAAAATCCGTCCTCGGAAAGCCGTCGTCTGAAGACGACGCGCGCGCCGCATTAAAAAAACTTTCCGGCAAAGTACACAGCGTAATAACCGGCGTTTCTTTGATCGCCGGCGACCGCGGGACTATCGTTTCCGAAGACACGTTTTTTGAAGAAACTTTCGTCGAGTTTTTTCCGCTTTCTTCCGAAGAAATAGAACGTTATATCAAAACCGGCGAGCCTTTCGACAAAGCAGGCTCCTACGGCATTCAGGGCAAAGGCGCTTTGCTGATAAAAGGTATTTCCGGCGATTATTTCAACGTCGTCGGCTTGCCCGTGGCAAGAATTTCCCGGAAAATTTCCGATATTATTTCCGGTTTTGAAAAGTAAAATGTAAAAATTTCTAAAATATTTGAAATATCCTGTTGTGTATCATTCATTTTAGGGTTATAATAAAAATATTATAAAATCGTTTTGTTATTTTTCCGGAAGGAGTCATAAACATGAAAGATATCGGTATAGATCTCGGCACTGCGAATACTCTTATTTTTATGAGAGGAAAAGGTATCATAATCCGTGAACCTTCGGTAGTCGCCGTCGACACGAGAACAGACACGGTCAAATACGTCGGTCAGGAGGCAAAAGACGTTATCGGAAGAACCCCCGGTTCCATAGTTGCCGTAAGACCGCTTAAAGACGGCGTTATCGCCGACTTCGATATTACTTCCTCGATGCTTCAGATTTTTATCAAAAAAGCAATGAACGGTATATTCGGGAAACCGAGAGTCGTCATCTGCATACCTTACGGCGTAACCGAAGTTGAAAGACGCGCCGTTAAAGACGCCGCATTAAGAGGCGGTGCCAAATACGTTTCCATAATCGAAGAACCGATGGCAGCCGCCATAGGCGCCGGACTTCCCGTTTCGGAAGCCACCGGAAGTATGGTCGTCGATATCGGCGGAGGAACTTCCGAAGTCGCCGTTATCTCTCTCGGCGGTATCGTATCTTCAAAATCCGTCAGAGTCGGCGGAGATGAATTCGACGCGGCTATCATCAGCTATATCAAGAAAAAATATAACCTTCTCATCGGTGAAAGAACAGCTGAGGATATTAAAATCAAGATCGGTTCCGCCTACCCTTACGAGGGCGAAGCAGAGCTTGAGATCAAAGGCCGTAACCTCATTGACGGTCTGCCTAAAAACATCAATATCAATCCCACGGAGATCCGTGAAGCGCTCGTCGATCCTCTTTCAACTATCCTCGAGGCTATCAAGTCCACCCTCGAAAAAACGCCTCCGGAACTTGCCGCTGACCTTATCGACCACGGTATCACTCTGACCGGCGGCGGTGCTTTGCTCAAAGGATTCGACAAGCTTGTAAATCTTGAAACGGGTATGCCGGTCCACATCGCCGAAAATCCTCTCGACTGTGTCGCTATCGGAACCGGTATGGTTCTCGACAACCTCGACACTCTCAAGGACGTTCTCTCGGATGACCGTTCCAAATAATCACTGTTTCGCGAAATTGCGGGTCGGGTTTTGTTCGCCCGACTCGTTTTCTCTATATCTATCCGTCATCAATTTATAAAGGAGGTTACCGCGTTGCAAAACTTCTTAAAAAGCCGCAAATTCAAAATAATACTCGTTCTTTTCGCTTTTGCCGTTGCGGTCATTCTTCGTGCTGCCGCCGAAGGCGGATTCGGTTCAACGACCGCTCAGATCATCGGCTCCGTCACGTCTCCCTTGCTCAAGATCTCTACCTCCTTTACGTCGAAAATCTCCTCTTTCTTTGAGAAGATCACCAACGTCAACGAAATCTATGAACTCAACTCGATATACCGCGATAAGATCAACGATCTGAACGCCAAACTCATCGATTATGAAAACATAAAGCGTGAAAACGAACAGTATAAAACTTTTCTCGAGCTGAAAAAAGAAAATTCCGATTTCAAATTCGCTCCCGCCTCGGTCATCGCGAAGGACCCCAACGACAGATTCGGTTCGTTCGTTATCGACAGAGGAGAAAACGACGGTATAAAAATAAACGATCCCGTTATCTCCTCCGACGGAATAGTCGGCGTCATAAGCTCGGTCGGCCCCACCTATTCCTCAGTCGTTTCGATCCTCGATCCTTCCGTAAAGCTCGGCTGCTACTGCGTACAAACCTTTGAATACGGCGTATGCGAAGGCGATATAAAACTCGCTCTCGACGGTATGTGCAAATTCATTTATCTGCCGCGCGATTCCGTTTCCCGGATAGGTGATCTCGTAGTCTCGTCCGGCGGAGGGATCTTCCCGCGAGGTCTCGTTATCGGAAATATATCCTCCATCCAGCCCGAGGACCACGGCGTTTCTCTTTACGCTTCGGTAACTCTTTCAGCAGATATCAACAATATAACAGAGGTTTTCGTAATCACCGAATTCGAGGGTCAGGGAAACGTGCTCGCAGACGAAAATCTCCTGAGGTACGGCAATTACAACGACAGCCGCGAAAAATAATCCTTAATTCTGCGATCAAATTCAACGGAAAGGACGCTCGGTGATCTATGGCGAAATACAGACT
>JAGAEK010000137.1 GCA_017828835.1 Oscillospiraceae bacterium
ATACCGTCATACGGCGTCGCATATAATGGCGCAAGCCGTGAAAAGATTATATCCGAACGTAAAGCTTGCAATAGGACCTGCAATAGATAACGGATTCTATTACGATTTTGATACGGATAAACCGTTTTTGCCTGAAGAACTCGAAAATATTGAAAAAGAGATGGCAAAAATAATAAAAGAAGGTATACCTCTTGAACATTATGAACTGAACAAAGAAGAGGCAATGAAGCTTATGGCGGACGAGCCGTATAAGCTTGAACTTATTGAAGAACACTCGAAAGAGGGAGATTTATCTTTTTACAAGCAGGGAGATTTCGTTGATTTGTGCGCGGGACCTCACATGACGGATACGTCAAAAATAAAGGCGTTTAAACTTATCCAGTGCACGGGAGCATACTGGAGAGGAAACTCCGATAACAAAATGCTTCAGAGAATTTACGGAACGGCGTTTGCAAAAAAAGAAGATCTCGATGCGTATATCACAGCGCTTGAAGAAGCGAAAAAAAGAGATCACAGAAAAATCGGTAAAGAACTTGATCTGTTTGATATTTATGATGAAGGCCCCGGATTCCCGTTCTTTTTCCCAAAAGGCATGGTTTTGAGAAACGTGCTTGAAAACTTCTGGAGAGAAGAACACGCAAAGAACGGATATCAGGAAATAAAAACTCCGATAATATTAAATAAAGATCTCTGGCTGCGTTCCGGCCACTGGGAACACTATAAAGAAAATATGTACACAACCGTCATAGATGATGCCGAATACGCTATAAAACCGATGAATTGTCCCGGCGGAATGTTGGCTTATAAGCGTAAAATGCATTCTTACCGCAATCTTCCCGAAAGAATGGCGGAACTCGGCCTCGTACACAGACACGAGCTTTCAGGCGCTCTCCATGGCCTTATGAGAGTAAGATGTTTCACTCAGGATGACGCACATATTTTTATGACTCCGGATCAGATCGAGAGTGAGATCCTCGGCGTTATAAAAATGATAGATAAGTTCTACGGAATATTCGGATTCAAATATACTCTTGAACTGTCGACTCGTCCGGAAAACTCTATGGGCAGCGACGAACAATGGGAAATGGCTACAAACGCTCTTAAGAGTGCTTTGGATAAAAACGGAAAAGAATATAAGATAAACGAGGGCGACGGAGCGTTTTACGGACCGAAAATAGATTTCCATCTTGAAGACTGTATCGGAAGAACGTGGCAATGCGGAACTATCCAGCTCGATTTCCAACTGCCGGAAAGATTTGATCTGAGTTATATCGGACAAGACAACGAAAAGCACAGACCCGTTATGATACACAGAGTTATATTCGGAAGTATAGAGAGATTTATTGCGATACTCACTGAACATTTTGCCGGAGCGTTTCCTACCTGGCTTGCTCCCGTTCAGGTCAAAATCATACCGATAGCAGACAGACATATGGAATACGTTGAAAAACTGGAAAACGCATTCGAAGCAAAAGGAATACGCTACGAAACCGATGCAAGAAACGAAAAAATAGGCTACAAAATCAGAGAAGCACAAATGGAGAAGGTTCCTTATATGATCGTTATCGGAGACAAAGAAGCGGAAAACGAAACTATTTCGGTACGTTCTCACAAGTCTGCTGATTTGGCTGTAACTACTCCTGAGGAATTTATCAAGCAAATCAAAGAGGAAATTGAATGTAAAGCTCTGTAACTTTACAGTTAAATTTCAAGAAATTACGAAAAAGGCATCCGTTAAAAAACGGATGCCTTAATATATTCTGTGAAATCCGATTAAATTTTCTTTGCAACAAAAACAATTCGCTGTTCGGTTTCGGCAGGAGGCAATAAATTATAATCACCGAATATGTTCAAAACCTCAAATCCGGATTTTTTCAGCATATCGGTAAGCTGCTCTTCAGAATAAGCTCTTTCGATGATACGGTCTGACGAACGATGGTAACCGTCGTTATCTTTCTCAAAAAAATCGATATCCATGGTTACTGTATCCAAAGACGGATCCAGAGCGTTTTGCCATACACAGTATATATTGTCAAGATCGTAGACGAAAGTGTTTGAAGCAAGGACGTTTCGATGTTTGTAAACGGTGTTCGCATCAAAAATAAAAAGTCCGCCCGGATTTGTGAAGAGTGAAACTTTATCGAATGCCGTTTGGAGAGTTTTTACGTTCGTTACGTGATTAATACTGTCAAGAGCGGAAACCGTAACGTCCACTGTGCCGAAAAGATCGAGATCCTGCATACTTTGATTTAGGACAAGTATATCAAGCTCGGAGAATTTTGATTTTTTTTCGTATAATTCAGACAGCATAGCGCATGACGAGTCCGCAGCAATAACGTCAAATCCTAATCTGCTCAGCTCGATTGAAAGATTTCCCGTACCGCACGCAAGATCGAGCAATATTTCGGCATCGGGACAAAACTTCTCTATTATTTTCTTGAAATAAAGCGCACGGTCGTGATACGAGACGTTCAAAGTAAGCTGATCGTAAAATTTTGCAAAAACAGAATAATCGTTCATTTTTTTAAATTCTTTCTTAAAATAATAAATCAAAGCAGATCGTTTTTTATAAGATCTTTGTATGATTCACGCTTGATAACGATACGCGCGGTTCCGTTCTTAACCATAACGACAGGAGGACGGGGGATACGGTTATAGTTGGAAGCCATAGAATAGTTATAAGCGCCGGTGCTGAATACGGCAAGAATATCTCCGGGTTCGGTTTTTTGCAGTGGAACACCTTCACCTATGAGATCTCCGCTTTCGCAGCATTTCCCGGCGATCGTAACTGTTTCGGAGAAAGGAAGAGAAGCTTTATTTGCGATACATGCGGAATATTTTGCTTTATATAAAGCATATCTCGGATTATCGCTCATGCCGCCGTCTATACTTACGTATGTGCGTATATTCGGTATAACTTTTACAGCGCCGACCGTGTATAACGTTATTCCGGCGGGACCTACTATCGAACGGCCGGGCTCAAGGAATATTCTCGGAGCAGAGAGGTTAAGTCGTTCACATTCCGAATGAACGACTTTTGAAATCGTTTCCATATATTTTTCATATTCGATAGCACGATCTTCCGAAAGATATTTGATACCGAAACCTCCGCCGAGATTCAACTCGGGTATTTCATATCCGAGTTCTTGTTTTACTTTTGCCATAAGAGAAAGCATGATTTTTGCAGCAAGTTCA
>JAGAEK010000138.1 GCA_017828835.1 Oscillospiraceae bacterium
AGATAAAGCGCAGAAAAAAAGAGTCGAACTTCATTTGCATACCAATATGTCTACTATGGACGGTATAAATGAGGCCGGCGCTTATATCAAGAGAGCGTACGAATGGGGACACAAAGCGATCGCAATAACCGATCACGGCGCACTTCAGGCGTTCCCCGATGCCATGAATGCGGCAAATAAAATAAAAAAATCAGGCGGAGATATAAAAATCGTTTACGGAGTGGAATCATATTACGTAAATGATTCGGTTCAGGCAGATCCTAAAAAATTCACTTCATACCACCAGATAATCCTTGTAAAAAATATGACAGGGCTTAAAAATCTATATAAACTCGTTTCGTTTTCAAATTTGAAATATTTTCATCGTATACCGAGGATCCCGAGAAGTGAACTTTGCAAATACAGAGACGGATTGCTCGTCGGAAGCGCCTGCGAAGCCGGGGAACTGTTCAGAGCGGTAAAAGAGGGGAGAGACTGGGGAGAACTTTGCGAAATAGCGTCTTTCTACGATTTTCTCGAAATACAGCCAATCGGAAATAACTCGTTTATGCTGAGAAACGGTGAAGTGAAGAGCGAAGAAGAATTAAGGGCGTTTAACAGAACGATAGTAAAACTCGGAGAAGAACTAGGTATACCTGTCGTTGCGACGGGGGACGTTCATTTTCTCGATCCTTCCGACAGTATTTACAGAGCGATAATAATGGAAGGAAACGGATTCAAGGACGCCGAAGACCAGGCGCCGCTTTACTTCAGAACGACCGACGATATGTTAAAGGAGTTTTCTTATCTCGGCGTTGATAAATGTCACGAGGTCGTTATCGAAAATCCGAATATGATCGCCGATATGATAGAATATATACAACCCATACCGGACGGTACGTTTACTCCGACTATTGAAGGTTCGGAAGCTGATCTTGAAAGAATTTCCTGGGAAAAAGTACATAAAATATACGGCGACGAACCGCCTAAAATAGTTGAGGACAGACTTCAGAGAGAACTTAGCGCAATAAAAAAATACGGATTTTCCGTTATGTATATCATTGCTCAGAAACTTGTTTGGAAATCCGAAGCAGACGGATATCTTGTCGGATCAAGAGGTTCCGTTGGTTCTTCATTCACGGCGTTTGCGGCCGGTATATCGGAAGTAAATCCGCTTGAACCCCACTACGTTTGTCCAAATTGCAAAAACAGCGAATTTATTACAGACGGCTCGTACGATTCGGGCTTTGATCTTCCGGAGAAAAAATGTCCGAAATGCGGAACTATGTATAACCGCGACGGACATACTATACCGTTTGAAACGTTTCTAGGATTCAACGGTGATAAAGCTCCTGATATCGACTTGAATTTTTCGGGTGAATACCAGTCGAAAGCACATAAATATACGGAAGAACTGTTTGGTTCGGATAAAGTATTCAAAGCAGGGACGATACAAAAAATAGCGGAAAAGACCGCGTACGGATACGTCATGAAATATATGGAGGCGCGCGGTATAAACGCGCATAAAGCTCAGTTGCAGAAGCTTGCGCTGGGGTGTACCGGGGTGAAAAGGACAACCGGACAGCACGCCGGCGGAATGGTCGTCGTCCCTTCGGATTATGAAGTATACGATTTTACGGCGGTTCAGCATCCCGCCGAAAAAGACGGCTCTGATATTATAACGACACACTTTGACTATAAATCCATGCACGACACGCTGCTGAAGCTTGATATCCTCGGGCACGACGTTCCGACGTTGTATAAACACCTTGAAGACATGACGGGCGTAAATATAATGTCTATACCTATGACCGATCAAAAAGTCATGAGTTTGTTTACGTCGCCTGAAGCTTTGGGAGTGACTTGCGAAGATATCAAGTGTAATACGGGAAGTCTTGCGCTTCCGGAAATGGGAACACCTTTCGTACGTCAGATGCTTATAGACGTACAGCCGAAGAAATTTTCGGATCTTATACAAGTATCCGGTTTTTCACACGGTGAGGGCGTTTGGCTTGGAAACGCGCAGGATATCATAAAAAAAGGAGTAGGTTCTGCGGGAGACGTTATCGGTACAAGAGAAAATATCTTAAGTTATTTAATACTCAAAGGGCTTGAAAAAATAGACGCGTTCAAAATAATGGAAACCGTAAGAAAGAAAGATAAAGCCGTGACTCCCGAGATGGAAGAAAATATGAGAACACACGGCGTTCCGGAATGGTATATAGATTCGTGTAAAAAAATCACGTATCTTTTTCCGAAAGCGCACGCTACGGCATACGTTATCTCCGCAATACGGCTAGGTTGGTTCAAGGTCTATTATCCTTTGGAATTTTACGCCGCGTTTTTCACTGTAAAAGGCGAGGACTTTGATGCTGAGACGGTAATGCGCGGAAAAGAATACGTTAAAATGAAAATGGACGAACTTTCTTCAAAAGAAAAGGATCAGACTACAAAAGAAGAAGGTCAGTTCCAGACTTTCCAGATCGTTTATGAAATGATGGCGAGGGGATATGAATTTTTGCCGGTAGACCTATATAAATCGGATGCGTTGAAATATACGATTGAAGACGGTAAGATCCGGCTTCCGTTCAATGCGCTCAAAGGTCTCGGAGAAGCGGCTGCGACAAGCTTAAGGAAGGCGGGTCTTGAAGGCGCATATCTTTCAATAGACGATATATCTCAAAGATCCGGCGTTTCCAAAGCTGTTATAGAATTATTAAGAAACGCAGGTGCACTGTCGGGACTTTCCGAAAGCAGCCAGTTATCATTGTTCAACATGTAGCATATATATTATACATCATTAAACTAAGAGGTGATGTATAATGTTTATTGTGTCATTTAAAATGACAGCCGCTAAGACACTATGTATAATTTTTGCTGCAATTTGTATAGGGGCGTCTGCTGCGATTTTGAAAACGTATTCCGGAATTTCTAAAGAAACTGCGGCCGAAATAGAAAATATAAAAAGCGATCATTATTTATCCGGGAAAACTAATAATGAACGATTGAATTTTTTAGAGGGTTTCGGTTGGGAAGTTGAAGAAATTCCCGAAAACGTCGAAGAGGTAAAATTACCGCGCGAACCCGATGAAATTATGAAAAAATATAATGAGATACAAAAACAGCAAGGCTTTGATATGAGCAGTTATTATGGAAAAAACGTAAAAAGATATACGTATATAGTGACAAACTACCCCCAAAAGCCGGAAGGTATCCGAGCGCACGTTTTTACATATAAAGGGAAAATAGTCGGAGGAGACGTTTGCAGTCTCGAAATCGACGGTTTTTTACATAGCTTTAATATTAACTGATTTTTTCGGTTTATAAAGCTCGTTTTATCAAAAATGACGAAAAATTAGCAAATATATATAAATGATTTTTTAATTGTTTGGATAATTATATACTTGCACTCGTAAAATTTGTTTGATATAATATCTACGTTAAGCTTAAAATATATGCTTATAGCTAATAGTATAGGAGGTCAAAATAAATGGCAAATTTATCATTGCGTCACATTTATAAAGTATATCCCGGAGGCGTGACGGCGGTAACTGATTTCTGCTTGGAAATTCAAGACAAAGAGTTTGTAATTCTTGTCGGACCTTCCGGATGCGGAAAAAGTACTACCTTGAGAATGATCGCAGGACTTGAGGAAATTACTGACGGAGAACTTTATATAGGCGATAAGCTTGTAAACGACGTTGCTCCGAAGGACAGAGACATAGCAATGGTTTTCCAGAACTATGCATTGTATCCTCACATGACGGTTTTCGAGAATATGGCTTTCGGACTTAAATTGAAAAAAGTTGCAAAAGACGAAATCAAAAGAAGAGTTGAAGAAGGCGCCAGAATTCTTGATATCATGCATCTTCTTGACAGAAAGCCGAAGGCTTTGTCAGGCGGACAGAAACAGCGTGTTGCTTTGGGACGTGCTATCGTTCGTGAACCTAAGGTATTCCTTCTCGACGAGCCTTTGTCAAACTTGGATGCAAAGCTTCGTGCACAGATGAGGACCGAGCTTACAAAACTTCACAATAAATTGGGTGCAACGTTTATATACGTAACTCACGATCAGATTGAAGCTATGACAATGGCTGACAGAATCGTTGTTATGAAAGACGGATTCATTCAACAGGTCGATACTCCTCAAAATCTTTATGATAAGCCTGCTAACATGTTCGTCGGCGGATTTATCGGTTCGCCTCAAATGAACTTTATAAACGCTGTTCTCAATAAAGACGGCGACACCTATAAAGTGACGTTCGGCTCGGAAGAGAAGAAGGTTTCCGTAAACGTGACGGAAGACAAAGTTAAAGCAGCCGGCAATCTGGATGAATACGTCGGTAAAGAAGTAATACTCGGAATCAGACCTGAAAACATCAAGGAAGATCCTGATTATGTAAAGTCTGCGTCGTCAGGTATCATTGAAGCTACGGTCGAAGTTAACGAGATGATGGGTGCTGAGTCATATCTGTACTGCAGTTTTGAGGGAATCAACTTCACGGCCCGTATTCCGCCTAAGAACGATCTGAGACCCGATGATAAAGTTACTTTGGCATTGGAAGAGAAAAAGATTCATTTGTTCGATAAAGATACTGAAAAGAGAATCTTTAACTGATTAGGCTTTTGAAATATAAAAAATACCCACCTGTTTAATAGGTGGGTGTTTTTTTACAATAAAGCATTTAATTATTTATCGATAGGAGTGTACCAACTGTAACGCGAAAGAAGTTTATCTCCTGTTTTATAGAAGATATTTTTACGGTCTTCATCTGTAATATCGGCAGAAAGAACGGTTCCGATGCCGTGGAAGGTGGAGAACCAAGGCAGATCGGTTCCGAAAAGCATACGCTCAGAACCGATATGTTGAACTATTCTTTCAACGAAGCCTCTCATAAGCGGAACAGCGGTAAGCTCAAAATAAACGTTTTTCGCATCTTTGAAAACGTCAAAAGCATGATTCTCATCACCGAAAAACGAGTGGCCGCAAATATATGTTACGTCCGGATATTTTTCAACTACTTTTCTGATTTCGTCCACTCCGTTGTACGGACTTCCGCCCCAGGTATGTATGAGACAAATCTTTTTGGTATCGTTGAGATATTTGAAGAAAGGATCGTGAACAGGAGAGGAGAGCGGAACAGCATAGTAATCGCAAAGGAACTTGAACCCGAGATATACGTCGGGATATTCTTCAACTTCTCTGATCGCTTTTTCCGGATCGGTATAACGGCTCAAAACAGAGTGATACGCTCTGAATCTGTCGGGATATTTTTTCACCACGTCAACGTGATATTTTTTATCGTCTGTAGGATCGTACAACGCAAGATGGCTGCAATACATCAGCATACGAACGTTTGCGCGGTCCATTGTTTTCAGCATTCCTTCCGGAGATGATGCAGGGAAATATATTGCGGAATACTCATGCATATGCCCGTGAAAATCAAGAATAGGACATCCCATAGAGCCGGTGTTCCATAAATTTTGAGCTAATTCACTTTTATTGTTTATCATTTAAGGTCAGCTCCCTTCATGAGTTTTTCGAAGTTGCCGTGTAAAATGGCTTCTTTTTCTTTGTCTGAAATATCCGCGCATTTGACGACCGGCATTTGCTGTCCGATATAAAGCTCCGGGAACCCGCTTCCGTGAATAAGTTTGTCGGCGCCGAATTTACCGATTACATATTCGATGCCCTGATCGTCAAGCATATATGACGTATCAAGATAAAGATTAGGATATAATGAAAGGAAGGGAAGATTCGTACGGGCGTTGGGCCAGAGACTGTGATATGCCAAAATACACGTAAGCGTTGGGAAAGCTTCCATTAAATTGCTGACGTCATTTATTGAAATTCCCCAGGCGGTATTGAAAACAATAGGGATTTTCCTTTTGTCCGCCATCGTCAGATAATCTTTCATAACCGACGGAATCGCAAGGAATCTATGTGCTTCCGGATTCATATAAAGAGCGCCGATTTTGTTTTTTGCCATTAATTTGGGCATTTCTTCTGGCGAAGGGATTTCATTCGTGATGCTCGGCACGATACTCCACGCGCCCCACAAATCAAGATCACTGTTTTTGATTTCGGATGCGACCTGGTCGTTACCGAAATTAACACCTACGGTATCGGATGAGACAGCACGTACAAGTCCGCCGGTCAATCCCGCGTTTTTCATGTGTTTGCATAACTCTTCCATAGTTTCGCATAGTTCGTGTGAACGCTTTGATACGTTGAAACCGTAGGTCAAGTTGCAATCGTATACTTTCATAAAATCGATCCTTTCATATAACGTTTTTATAGATTAAAACTATAACTTTAGCCAAGTTAAGTATATTATTATATTTGTTATAAGTCAATAAGCTGTCGCTCGCGAAGTTAAATAAATTTTTATAAATTTTACGAAAACTTGATAATCAATCCGGAAAATAGTATAATAAAACAAAACAGAAATATAAAAAGGATGATATTATGATGTTTGGTGAAAATGTGTTAAAATACAGATCCGATATAATCGAAAAATTATCGGAACTCGTCAGAATAAGAAGTGTGGGAGAAGAGGGAACGGAGTCGGCGCCGTTCGGACCGGGACCTAAAAAGGCACTTGATTATACTTTGGATCTTGCGAAAAAATTGGGTTTCAAAACGAAAAACGTCGACGGGTACGTCGGTTACGCCGAATACGGTGAAAGCGACGATTATATTGCGATAATAACGCATATTGACGTAGTTCCGGAAGGAAACGGATGGAAATTCGATCCGTATTCCGCTACTATTGACGACGGTAAAATATACGGAAGAGGCGTGTCCGACAACAAGTGTGCGGCAATAGCGGCGTTATATTCACTTAAGACGATTAAAGACGCCGGAATAATACCTGACGTAAAAATAAGAATACTGTTCGGCTGCTGCGAAGAAAGCGGAATGTATGATCTGAGATATTATTTTACAAAAGAAAAATATCCTTTATACGGATTCGTTCCGGACACGATCAACGGATATCATATTGTAAACGCCGAAAAAGGTATAATGAACGTAAACCTGATATCCGAGGAGAAAAATATCGGAATGCCCAGAATAAAAACAATCATCGGCGGAGTGGCGGTAAATTCAGTGCCGGACACGTGCAATATCGAGCTTGAGAATATTTCCGCAAAAGACGCGGAAACGATTTTAAAATCAGCAGGGACGGCAGTAAAAGCTGCGTTTGATAACGGAATACTGAAAATAACTTCAAAAGGGAAAGCCGCGCATGGTTCTGAGCCGTTTTTAGGCGAAAACGCAGTATTGAAGGCGCTCAAAACCATTCAAAATACCGAAATAGGTAAGACGTCGAATTTTGTGAAATTTATAAATAACTTTATCGGTAACGAATTTTACGGAGAAAGTTTGGGAATAAGCTGTAAAG
>JAGAEK010000139.1 GCA_017828835.1 Oscillospiraceae bacterium
CGATTGCCGTTATTCAAAGAGTCAACGAAAGCTCGGCGCTTTGGGTAGACTGGGAAGGAAAGGGCAATTCCGACAACGGTTTCACTCTTAAACTCAAAGCGAAATTCAACGCATGGCTGCTTGAAAAATACGGCACAAGAGTAGCTCTTGCTCAGGCTTGGACGAACGACGCGGGCAAATGCGGACTCGGAGACGATGAAGATCCTTCTCAGGGTACTGTTTTGAGAGGAACGCTCGGAAATTGGTCCGAACCGCATGTTGTTTGGACAAAAAGTTTTAAAAAAGAACAAAACCCTGCGCGTCAGGCTGATTGGCTCAAATTCCTTTCCGATTGTCAGAACACCGACTTTAATGCTTTTTGCAAGCTTCTCCGTGATAACGGATACAAAGGTTCTATCAACTGTTCCAACCTCCCTGCAGGTCCTCTCGATCTCTACAATAACTCTCTCGGAGACGTTACCGAAATAAACTGGTATTTCAACACCGGCTCAGAGTCGGCAATGAACTCTATGGTTGAATACGGCATTTCAAGTATGTCGGCTTTGCCTCAATATTTTACCCGTTCTTCCTGTGCCGGAAAAGCTTTAGTTGTTACCGAAATGGAAGTAGGTTACCTTTCCGAATTCAGAGCTGACTTTCTGCTTCAGATGGCATCGTATGGTTCGCTTCAGGATTGGGACGGTTTCTGCGCGTGGATCTATGCATCATCTTTTTCTCTCTGGGATACATCGCGCGGTGTAGCAGAACCCAAACTGGATCCCGCTTACTTTGGCGAAATGGGAATTGCGGCGATGATCTTCCGCCTTGGGATGATTAAACCTGCCGTGAATTCGGTCGAATACGTTTTCAGTACTAACGATCTCTATACCAGCGGAACGGCGGGTCAGGTGGCGTTTGGCGCCGAGCTCGTTTACGCTTCGAGATTTGCACTTAACTTCTTCGAAGATAAATATGAAGGAAACGCAGACCTTGTAATTGCCTCGGGTAATAACGCCTACGGCGATTACTCCGCGGCGAAGAACCTCGTTATACAGACGAACAGCCCTTATAAAGACGCTTTCCAGAAGGAAGACACCAAAGACGCCTGGCTCGCGAGCTACACTCCTGACGACGCTGTTACCAAAAAGTTCGGCGCACGTTCGTTCAAGGTGAGCGCAAACAAAGCCGTCTGCGATACCACTCTTCCTGCAAACATAGACACAGACCTCATCAACGGTGTTATGAGAGAGTTCGGACTTTGGGACGAGACCGTCGGATACGTTGACGGAAAAGTCATCTCCGACACGAAAGAACTCGTCTACGACTACACCAACGGTTATATAACCTGCGACACCGATCAGGTGTGCTTTATAACCGGTGTTCTTCCCGAGACTGTAGAAGTCGGAGACTTCAAGTGCACGACTGAAAACGATAAAGCTTCCATTGTTCTTTTGTCTACCGACGGCAAAAAACTTTCGGAATCCGAATCGATCTTCTTCTTTGCGATAGGACGTACGAGAAATAAGGTTGTTACCGAAAACGAATTCGGTTACTCTTACCAAGGAAGCGGTCCTGTATATTACGAAGATATCCGCGGTACATTCTCGTTCAAATCCGACAAGGATACCTGCACTGTATGGGGACTTGACGCTGACGGAAGACGCCAGGAAGAAATAACAGCGACAAAAACCGACGACGGATTTGAATTCCCGATCGCAGGACACTGCAACTACGAAATCCGTATGGGTTCTCAAAATTCCGGATCTTCAAATCAAATTTCAACGCCCGTTATCATTATAATTGCCGCTGTTGTTGTTGCAGCTATCGTTGCAGCAGTCGTTATAATCGGCAAAAAGAAAAAATAATCGCTGATCTGCAATAGACGTAAAACGGTCAAGTACCTCCGAAATCAAATTCGGAGGTACTTGTTTTTTGCAAAAAACGAGCCCGGTAATTATACCGGGCTTACTGCAAAACGTAAATTTAAAAGAATAATCTTCTCTTTATTTCTTCCTTCAAACGTTTTCTTTTTTCGAGTATCAGCGCAAGTATACTGACGAACAGGCAGGAGAACATGACGTAAGAAGACCATATCGGTACGGCTGATCTTCCCGATGCGACTTTTATTATAATATCGATGCATACGCACATTATACCTGCCGACAGCAATATTATCGCGGTCGAGACGAATAACGGAGGACGTTTCTTTTTTATCAGCGTTATGACCGCCGTCGTTATCACGGTCACTACTACGGTTATCGGAAGTCCGATAGGTAAAAACCAATTTCCGTCGGCGTTTTTTTCTATAAACTTCAGATAAAGCAGTATCGCCGCGCCGTTTGCCGCAAGAAAACGCACGGTGTAATACTTTTTGAAATAAAACGGCAGTATAGCTGCGACAAAAATAACGATACCCGCGCCGGCGACGTAAATCGACCATGTTATTCCGTGCGTTGCAATTATATCGCAAAGCATCGTTAGTCCGATAGGTATCAAAAGGATAACTCCGGCGAGCAGTGCAAAATATTTTTTGTCTATTTTTTTCGAGATCTTCTCCAACCGTTCCGGATAAGGGCGCGACGCCGAGGATTCATACGGAGAACGCGGATTTATAACCTCTGTATCACAAAGCGGACATTTTTTTTCGCCCTTTGCAAGCTCTACTCCGCAATTAACACAATAGGACATTATATTATTTCTCCTTTCTCAAAAATCAATAAGTTTGATTGCTTTCGATCTTTACGTGTATGCCCTGTTTTACAAGATACCTGAAAAATTCTCTTTCAAGAGTCGGTTCAGCTATCGTTCTTGTGAAGTTCAAATAGAGCGTACCGTTATAAGACAAGGCGGCGCACACGTCTCGGTTTTTCAAAAGCGGACCCAATATAAAGTCCATTCTCGTGACGTATTTTGCCATCTCTTCGGGGAGTTCGACTCTTCCGAGGTTTGATATCGTCGTCGAGGTCTGTCTGTCACCCCATACGATATAAAGCATTTTCATTACGGCATTTTTTATAAACAGCGGCGTAATTCGCAGCAATTTTAATTTTTCGTTATTGACGTTAGCCGAAAATTTTGCGTTCAGCATCTTTTCGGTTGCTTCAAGTCCCATATAACAGTGTACTATCTTCAATATTTCCTCGAAGCTGTATTCGCCGTATCTCGGGTCTATTCCCGGATTTACGAACAGCGCGAAGTTGCGCAGAGTATTTGTGTCGTAAAACTTTCTCAGGTCGACCGGTACATTTATTTTTATAGGTTTTAAACCGCGGAGAAACTTTCCTTTTTTTTCTTCTCGCTGCATTTTGTCTATGACGGCGATCATGACCGCGGTAAGATATTCGTTGAGAGTTACTCCGGTGCATTTTGCTTTTTCAAGCACGTCTTCGACCGGTATTATTCCGGTCGTTATATGAACGACGTCTATCGGTTCATCAGTACCTTTGATATAGTAAGCTTTCTTTTCGGTACGCGAATTCGTCGTTTTTCTCGCATATTTCAGGTAAGCGTCTTCAATGTCGGATTTTTTCGGCGGTTCGGTGCAGTCGAGGATCCCGTTGCCGCGCGGTATATCGGCGCCGTATCTTATTTTCAGATACTCCGCCGCAAGCGTTTTCAAAAAACAAAGTCCGCCGGTCCCGTCCGCCAACACGTGGAAGATCTCGACGGCGATCCTTTTGTCGTAATACCTGACACGGAACATAAATCTTTTGTTTTCACAAAGATTCATCCTGACGCAAGGATTACCGACGTCCTCCGTCACGGCAGGCATACCGTCGTTTTGTTCAAGATAATACCAGAACAATCCTTTTTTGAGCCGTTGTGCGTAATGGGGGAATCTCGTCAAAACGTTTTTCTGCGCCTCTTCAAGCGCCGCTACGTCGATTTTTTCGGTAAACTCCGCAGAGATCCTGAATAACGCCGTCCAGTTTCTGTTTTTTGCGGCGGGATATATCTTTGCCGCATTGTCGAGACGCATCCAACTTTTCGACTTTTGTCCGATATTTTTCCCGTTGATTTTTTTCTCCATAACTATATCTCCAGAAATGCCTTTATCTTATCCATAGCGTAACTGCTTTCGGGCGTTTTAAACAAAACGTAAGCGTGCCACATGCCTTCTTCCGCTACCAAACTGCATTTGCTTCCGCTTTTGCTCAGCTTTTCCGCAAGTCTTACAGAATCGTCGAAAAGTATCTCGCTCGTTCCGACGAAAATAAGCGAGGGCGGCATTTGGTCAAGAGAACCGAAAAGAGGAGAAGCGAGTTTATCCGAGACGTTCTCGCCGGCGTAAGCTTTTGCGTTATTACGCAAAAAATCCACTGATAACGAAGGATCTTCCGCGGATTTCTGTTTTGATGAATTTCCGGAAAGCGTCAAATCGCTCCAAGGCGATATTGCGACGATCTTTCCCGGCATTGCAATACCCGCGTCTTTCAGTTTGAGGCACAAAGAGTAACACAGACCGCCTCCGGCAGATTCTCCGACAAGATATATTTGCTCGCCGCCGTAGCCCATATCCAACAAATAAAGATATGCGTTATAAACGTCTTCAACGGCTGAGGGGAATTTGTTCTCAGGCGCGAGTCGGTATGCCGCGCACAGCACTTTTATTCCGGTCTTTACCGCAAAACAACTTCCGAATCCTTCGGCATACTTTATTCCTCCGCAGATATATCCGCCTCCGTGGAGATATAATATCACCTTGTCTTTGTTTTTTTCATCTGCTTTTTTAGGGGTTATGAATTTTGCGTCAAAATCCAGCTTCTTTACGTCGGTAACTTCGATTTTGTTTTTCAGCGCGACGATTTCTATTACGCCGAGGTCATCCTGCATTTTTCTCATTTTTAACAAATCAACCGTATTTGTTATGGATTTAAGCGACTGTATCCTTTCTTTAAGACATGCACTCAATATACTCGGCATTTTCATCCCCGTTTCTTACGTTTTATTATCTTGATTTTATCACATTTCGTAAAGTTTTTACAATAATTTTTCAGAAAATTTACACCGTCCGAAAAAGCGCTGAGGAGATATCTCTCATAACTTCACGAGCGAAGATACTGGCGGGCCGTCAAGCAAAAAAATATCGCTTTTCATAAGTTCGGCCTCGGAGCGGTCGTGAGTAACGAGCAGAACGAGCGATTGTTTGCAAAATTCGGATATCGTTTTCGCGGCGTTTTGTTTTGCGGATTGGTCCAATCCGTTAAACGGTTCGTCCAATAAAATTATATCCGGACAAAACGCAAGAGCCCTTGCTATTTCGACGCGCCTTTTCATTCCGCCGCTCAACAGACCCGGAACGGAATTTATTTCTTTGCCTATACCGAGCCGATCGAGACAGCCGCGAACGTCAAATCCCTCATCTGCGACAAGGGATACGTTTTTTTCGACGGAAAGCCACGGCAAAAGCCGGTCTTCCTGAAAAACGAAGGATATTTTTTTGTTTTGCGTTCCGGTTATTTTCCCGCTGTATCGTTTTTCAAGTCCGGCGATGACGCGCAGCAGCGTGGTTTTCCCGCACCCGGAATTACCCATAAGCGTGATCGTTCCTATGTCGGGAAATTCGGTGCTGAATCCGCTGAATATTTTTTTGTTTTCAAAAGAAACGTTCAGATCTGTTATTTCCACATTTCTTTCCACCTTCAGAATTTGATTTTATTTTTCACGAAAAACAGTACCAGTTTTTCTATCGTAAGGCTCAAAAGTATGACGGCGACGGTCCAGGCGAACAGATCCGCCGTTTCGATAAGTATTTTTGCGTTGTATATCGAATAGCCGATGGTACCTTTGGGTATGGCGATAACTTCGGCGGCGATCCCCGATTTCCAGGCAAAACCTATTCCGATACTGAATGAAGACACCGCGTAAGGCATAACCGAAGGGATATAGATATGTCTCAGTTTTTTGCTTTTTGAAAAGCGGTAGATATCAGCCATTTCCAATAAGTTTTTATCCGTCGATTCGATACCTTTTTTTATATTGCTCCAAACGACCGGCATCGTGATCAGCGCCGTGATAAAAATTGAAAGATTAGGCGCTTTTATCCAAACGAGCGCAAGGATTATAAACGACGCTACGGGAGTCGAGCGTATAACCGTAAAAACAGGGGCGAAGATCTCCCTGAACACGGCGTTTTTTGCGGAAAGCGCAGCAAACAGAACTCCGGATAAAGCGCCTATAGCGAACCCCAGCATGATATGAAAAAGGGAGTTCGCTATAGATATCCAAAAGCTGCCTTTTTGTATCAGTTCAAAAAGCCTTTTAACTACGTCGAACGGCGTCGGCAGCAGTATTTTATTCGATATGACGATACAAAATATCTGCCAGACCAATATCCAGAATACTGCCGCGCCGATTTTTGTTAAAAGCTTATTTTTCGTAATAGAAGTTTTCATCCGGCTCTTTTCCTCCGATTGACGCCGCGTCTTGTTCAAAAAGTACTTTCAAAAACAAGCTTGATACCGTTTTCATCTCTTCTCCCTGCAAAAATACTATATTGCAGTAGGGCAGCGCAGCTTCAGCCGCCGATTGAGTCATTATACCGTATTTATCCGAAAGAGCGGCGGTCTCTTTTACGTTGTTAACTGCGTATTCGGACGATTTTTTGTATTGTTCGAGGAAATCAGCCACCGCTTTGGGATTTTGTTCTGCATATTCGCTTCTGACGACGACACATCCCATCGCAAGAGGAGCTTCGGTGACTTTTTTCCATTCTTCCTGGAGATCGAGAGCGATTCTGATGTTGCTGTTCTTTTCCAAGACCGACGAAACGAAAGGCTGAGGCAGTACCGCTATCGCCGCCTGTTCAGAAACCATCATCGACGCAAGCGCGGAATGTTCGGCAACGTATTGAATGTCCATTTTTTCGGGATCAAGTCCGTTCTTTCTTAAAATATATTCAAAAACGTACTGCGCGGCAGAGCCCATTCCGGAGGCATAGATCGTCTTGTCGGAAATATCGCTTATCTGTGTTATACTGTTGCCGTTTTCCATTAAATAAAGCACGCCGAGCGTAGTGACTGCCGCTATTTTTATTTTGCCTTCGGTCTTATTGTATAAAACCGAAGCCAAATTAGTCGGCACCGCGGCGATATCAAGTTCGCCGTTCAAAAGTTTTCCTTTTATTTCATCCGCTGTTCCGGCAAGCATAAACGAATATTCGTCGTTTCCGGAATTGTCTTCCATCATTTTAACGATACCGAGCCCGGTAGGTCCTTTGAGAGCTGCGGCGTTCAGAGTTACTTTCTCTTTGTTTCCGCATCCGCCGAATATTACCGCCATTACTATGATCCCCGCTATAATAAGCGCGATCATTTTTTTGATAGTTGTCTTTTTCATATATTTTTTCCTCCAGTATTGATTTTATAAAAAAATTTTTTAACTTCGATTTTTATACCGGCGTCGTCTTTTGAAATTATTCCCTCATTTTCCAAAGAATCGAACACACGGTAGAGAGACGCGCGGCTTATGGAAAGTGCCTGTGCAAGGGCTTTATATGAAATTTCCGGTTTTACCGTCTGTATATCCTCGCCGTCTTCATCCAACATATCCGACAAGAAGATCATGAGCCGCATTTCAGCGCTTTCAGCGGTGAACGCATCTATCTTTCTGTTCAGAAAAACGATCCTTTGCGACAAAAATCTCATATAATTTTTCGCACATATAAAGTTTTTTCGGAATATCTCTTCAAGCGCGTCCTCGGAAATAAACAGTATCTTTACGTTGCTGAGCGCAGTGATCGACGTCGGGTACCGCGCCGCGTCGTTAAAAACCGTACCTACTCCGAAGATAGCCGACGCTTCTCTTATTGCCAAAAGCGTCGTTTTACCGTCGCTGTCTTTTTTTGTTATCTTTGCTCTGCCTTCCAATATTATTCCTATTCCGTGAAGATATATTTCCGGGCTGAATATCACTTCTCCTTTTTTGTATTTTCTCTCTTCGGAGCGGCATAAAAGCTCTTTTGTTACGTCGACTCCACGAAAGATCGCCGAATGTTCTATGACGTTTTTATATCTTTCAACTGTGTTTTCTACCATCATCTCACTCATTTCTGTCTCAAATGAGACTGTTTTATAAAATTATAATCTTTTTATTATCGTTTGTCAACAAGGATTTACAAAAAAAGCCGGACGGCTGAAAACCGTCCGGCGTGAAAGATATTTTTATTCGAGATTTCCCGTTGCGTACATTATAACGCTAAGAGCACAGAGAGGCGCCGTTTCTGTCCGCAGTATACGTTTACCGAGATTTACGATTTTAACGCCCTTTGCCGAAGCGTAGGCGACTTCGCTTTCTTCAAACCCGCCTTCGCTTCCGATTATGATGGAGACCGTTCCGGAGCTTAAGCCGCCGAGCAGGCTTTTGAAAGACACTCCGTTTTTTTCATAAAGTAAGAACGTTTCGCCCTTACCTGATGCGGAATCTATACATTCTTTGAAATCGAGCGCTTTGTTTATTTTCGGTATTTTTCCGCGGCCTGATTGCATTGCAGCCTCTTCGGCGATTTTACCG
>JAGAEK010000014.1 GCA_017828835.1 Oscillospiraceae bacterium
CAATCTGTTTTACAGTCTTGATACGACCGTGATGAACAACGGTATCTGCAAGTATAACGCATACTGCGACAACGCGGTCGTCCTCGGTCCGACGGAGTGCGCTTACAAGACCGACTATACCGAACTCGTCGAGGAGGTAATGGCCTCGGGCGATCCCGACCCGACGGCCCGCTTCGACTGGACCTACGGGAGGTGGGTATCGATATTCTCCTTCTTTGACAGCCACCCGGATCTCAAAGCGGAGGCGGAGGAAAAGTGGCCCGGATTCTTCGATATCACCACCGATATCAGCCGGTGGCGGGATAGGGAGTTCTGTCAGAACTCGTCTCTCATCATCACCGGCAACAGGTGTTTCAGCGCGAAAAGTACGGAATCGAGTTACAGGGATACCCTCGCGAAATATTCGACAATCGAAGACAATCTCGTATATTCGCTGAGCGAAAACCCGGTCTTCATCAACCCGACCCTCGGCGACTACCGCATCCGAGAGGGAGCCGACTTCCCGGATATTCACTTTGAGATGATCGGCAGATACTGATTACTAAGAAAGGCCGGGAACGGTACAATTAAGGATAAAACAGGGCTCGACAAACCGGGATTTGCAGAGGAGAGACAGGATAGAATGCTTGATGTTGAAGGATATTTGCAAAGGCTGATCAGGGCATGCCAAAATGCGTTTGGTGACCGATTGGTATATGTGGGACTTCAAGGCAGCTACATGCGCAATGAAGCGACCGATAAGAGCGATATAGACGTTATGATCGTCCTTGACGGTTTTTCCGTTGCAGATATGGACGTGTACCGTAAGATTCTGAAGAACATCGGAGAGTATGAGAAATCTTGCGGGTTTATTTGCGGCAGAGATGAAATAATGCGGTGGAACCCGCTTGAAGTTTGTCAGCTGTTTCACACAACAAAAGATATGTTCGGCGAATTGAAAGACTTTCTCCCGCAAGCGACCCAGGAAGACGAGATCAACTATGTAAAACTGAGCTTGGGAAATCTGTACCACGAGCTCTGCCACCGCTATATTCACGCTGACAGGAAGAAGAATATCACCGCATTTCGCGGCACTTGTAAAGGGCTATTTTTCCTGATTCAGAATTTGCATTTTCAGGAAAGCGGAACATTTGCCGTGACAAAACGGGAGCTTAAAGAACGGGTATCTGCAGAAGATCGCGTCGTACTTGAAATGGCTGAATTACCGGATGACTATGATTTTGATACGGCTTTCCGGACTCTATTCCGCTGGTGCCAGAGCGCATTTCTCAGAGTGGATCAGATAAAACAGAAAACGACAAATTCCGGTTTGTCGAGGTGATCGGGGCAGGAAATCTGTTCTACCCGGCATCGAGACTATCCGGTGGACTGAGCAATCCCCCTGTGCCGAAAACGTCAAAAGGCGCCAAAAAATGAGAACATAAAAAAGCCCGGAATCCCTTGTGATTCCGGGATTTTTTGGCGTCCCCGAGGCGATTCGAACACCGCGTGGCGGCGGAGCGACCGAACTCTAATATTAGCTGTATCGCCACGCCGCGAATTCGCTTTGCGAATTCGGCGGGTGTAGCGCCTGATAAAGCGAGATGAAACTATACGCGAAGTGATTCGAACACCGCGTGGCGGCGGAGCGACAGAACTCTAATATGAGCTGTATCGCCACGCCGCGAATTCGCTTTGCGAATTCGGCGGGTGTTCTCAGTTTCGAAAAAACGGTATAAGTAAAAAGGCGTTTATAACGCCTTTTTACTTATACCGTCCCCGAGGCGATTCGAACACCCGACCTATCGCTTAGGAGGCCCTATCCGTCCTTGATAACGCGTTTGAAACGCAACATATAGTGCGTAATTTGAATTTAAATCAATATATTGATTCGTAAAATGCGTAATATGGGTTTTATGTGTATGCCAAAATTCAATTTATGCCGCGAGTATGCCAAAAAGTATGCCAAAACTATGCCAAAATGAAGGCACTTAAAAATCCATTCTTAGCGTGAACTCGGCAGCCCGTTCCGATCAGTAATCCATACTCTTCGGGTCAAGGAGAAAATCGTAGACGCTCATAGTTACAATTCCGTCTTCGTCGCGTTTGCGCTTAATATCGTCCTTTACAACGATGATCTTCTTGAAAAAGTCTTTGATGTTCATAAGCGGACGTTTTTCCTGCTCCTGCTTTTCGCCGGTTTCCATTGCGAAAGCGGATTGAATATAGTATCTGTTGTTTCCGCTGTTGGCGACAAAATCCACTTCGGAGTATTTCCGATACTCTTTACCGTTTTCATCGCGTCCGCGGATCTCAACAATTCCGACGTCTACTGAAAAGCCGCGTTTTATGAGCTCAAGGTATAAGATGTTTTCAAGGATGTGATTTTCCTCCTGTTGACGGAAACCCAGTGCGGCGTTGCGAAGACCGAGATCGGTGAAATAAAACTTCGACGGGGTGGTAAGATATTTTTTTCCTTTCACGTCGTAACGTTTGGACTTGCTGACAAGAAAGGCGTCTTCGAGATAGGAGATATGGCGGGAAACGGTGTTGTCGGAAATTGGCAAACCTGCTGCGCTTCTGAAAGTGTTTGCAAGTTTGAGAGGATTAGTCAGTGAACCAACACTTGATGCAAGTATTTCAACCACTGCGTTTATTTGCTCTTCGTTCTGGATATGGTGACGTTCGATTATGTCATTCAGATATACGTTTTTAAGCTGCCCCTTGAGATAATTCATTTTCGATTCCTCGCTCCTTTGAGAGAGAACAAGGGGAAGACCGCCGTAAGTGTAGTAATCTTTCCATCCGTCAGCGGTGGATCCGTTGTAAGCGGACATGAATTCGGAGAATGACAGCGGAAGGATTCGGATTTCGTCACCGCGTCCGCGAAACTCGGTAACGATATCTGTGGACAAAAACTTAGAGTTGCTGCCGGTTACGTATATATCAACGTTCGATAACTTCAAAAGACCGTTTAATATTCCGACAAAGTTGTCAACTAACTGTATTTCATCCAGCAGGATATAATAGAGTTCATCGTCAACGATCAGTTGTTTTATATGTCTGCTGAGTGCTTTCGGTAAAAGCAGGTCTTCATTTTCTTCGTCGTCAAGTGAGATCCTGATGATATGGCTGTCGTCAACGCCTTTACCTTTGAGATAATCATAAAAAAGGGTGTTGAGAAGAAATGATTTTCCACACCTGCGGATACCGGTTATGACTTTTACAAGTCCGTTTTGCTCTCTGTCGATCAGTCTTTGCAGGTAAACTTCTCGTTTGATAGTTTTCATTTTCGACTCCGTTGCAAAATATTGACGCATGCGTCAAAAATATTCCGTCACCATTATAATACAATTAAAGAGATGAGTCAATACCAAAATGGTATAACGTGATTTGAAAGCATCCCCGGCTGACGGAAACGGCGGCCGGGGGGGTTTTTATATAAAAACAACCCAAAAACAATAATTATTAACAAAAAAGCGTTCCATTATGGAACACCCGGTTGATTAAA
>JAGAEK010000140.1 GCA_017828835.1 Oscillospiraceae bacterium
ATTATATTATTTTGCAAAGGACGAGGGGTTCCTCGATTTCGGAGCAATTACGGATCACTCAGAGGGGATAACCGATCGCCAATGGGACTATATGTGTATGGTAGCGGAAGATTTTAACGTTGCGGACGAATTTTCCACCCTTGTCGGACAGGAGTGGACGTCTTTTTCGCCTTCTCACTGCGGCCACAGAAACGTATATTACCGCGACGGAAAAAGACGTCCGATAATGAGAGCGGACGACCCGAAGTACGACGAGCTTGAAAAATTATATGCGGCGCTCAAAGACGAAGAGGCGTTAATCATACCGCATCACTCTTCAAACGCGGTCATGGGTGTTGAATGGAACGTCGGATTTGATGAAAAACACGAGATCGCGGCAGAGATGCATTCCTGCTGGGGAAGCAGCGAACTTTCTGAAGAAGACGGAAATATCGCGGCAATAAAAATGCATAACGGAACCAAGCCCGGAAGATTTGTTATGGACGCGCTTCGTATGGGGAGAAAATACGGTTTTGTCGGCGGCGGAGATATACACTGCGGAAGACCGGGCGACAGTCTGCCTTTCGCTTGTTGGGAAACGGAAGATGGAATAAAATACACACATATGTACGTCGCAGGATTCACCTGCGTGAGTTTGCCGCAAAACACCCGTGAAAATATATACGATGCGATAAAAAACCGTGCGACTTGGGTGACCACGCAGCAGCGTTATTATTTGGAGTACGGCATTGATGGGAATAATATGGGTTCTGTTATTGCTGCGGGCAACGGAGAACACGTTCTTCACGTACTGTGCGCAACCAATGAAGATATCGTTGACTGCCGTTTAATGGGTAAAGACGGCGAAGTTAAGATATTTAAGCCGGACGAAGAAAATAAGATGCGGATCAGGATTGATGAAAAACTTCGGCTTGAAGAAGGATTTTACTATATCCGCGTAACAACGGCAGGCGGAAATATGGCTTGGGCAAGTCCGATCTGGATAACGAAATAATTGAAAGCGCCGGGAAATATGTTTTCCGGCGCGGTTTTGTTTTAAAATAAGAGACGCTCTGTCGAATCGGTTTTGACAGAGCGCCTTGTTTTTTTGTCGGGTCACTGAAATGACGGCCGGCCTTTACGTTTGATTTTCAACCGATACCTCGATCTCGGGAGGTGCGGAACAGAACGTTTTGATTTGACCGTCTTTTACTTGGTGTTCTACCGTGATCTCACCGTAAGGCGTCGGATATTTTCCTTTTGCCCAAGTTAAATTTCCGAGGTCCGGTTTTATTTTGATTTTTTTGCAGCCCGCCTCGGTAACGTTGATACCCAATACATGGTTTGATAAAAAAGCGGTCGGACCGCTTGCCCAGCCGTGGCAAAGGCTGTGGCGAAGACCTTTATAACAGTGTCTGCCGAAATCTCCGTGTATATCCCGCTTGCCGTCGGGTACGGGTTCGTCGATCCTCCCGGCGTTTTCCGCCCAAGTCACGTCAAAATCCTCCCAAAACGTCGTGGCGCCGAGTTCAAGCATTTTGCCCCAGTAATTGCGTATTATCTGAAGAGCGTCTTTGGTATTGCCGCTTTGGGCGAGCACTTTTAAGGCGTAGTAGCCCCAAAAAGAAGAGAATCCTTTTTCTTTGCCGGGTTTTATGATGTTTTCACTGATCTCTTTTGCGTCGACCATTCCCGCGAAAGAAAGCATTGCCGCCACCTGTTTATTACCTGTATAAGGGTAGACGTGACGCTTGACCGCACATAAGGCTTTTTCACATTCTGTTGCCAATTCTTTTTCGTCAAGTATCGCCGACAGTTTTTTTGCGGAGTCGATACCTATCGCCAGCATTGCCTGAAAACCTGTCTTTTCAAATTCGGTTTCATAAGAAGACCACTCGGTAAACGTATAATCGACAATATGCGTTCCGTCCGGATTTACCGTTGATAAAATATGTCTCACCATATCACAGATATATTTTTTTTGTGATATCAGGTAATCCGCGTCGCCGGACCACATATAGTAATCGTATTGGATCTTGAGCCACCACATATTATAACTCGGTATATTGTCCATCCATTGCTCCGCGGGAGTGTAACGGCTGATAAAGTCGAGACTGTTTTTTATGACTTCATTATCGCCGAATACCGAAAGTATCGTCGATATCTCCGGATGCATATCTCCGACCCATACGAGTCGGTCGCGTTTTATACCGTCCCATAGATATTCCTGCATATTAAGCTGGACGGTGTAGGCGCCGACCTGCCAAATTTTGTTCAAAAGCGGGTCGTTGCACAGAAATTCACCCTTGTATTCGAGATCGCGGCATTCCGAAACGGCTTGGACGCAGGAAATACTTATATCGTTATCAACTGCCTCCAATTTTACGAATCTGAAGCCGGTATTTCCGTATCTGAAGTTCTGCCAGCTCGTAACGGGCAGAACGATATCACGTATCGAGTGATCGTTGGTTGCGTTTTTATATCCGATACTGCTCATTGCTTCCGATACGCTCTCGCCGAATACGATCCTGAGATGAGAGTTAGCTGAAACGGCGGGCAGCGTTACCGTAACGCCGCCTTGCAGTTCGCGCCCGAAATCCAGAACTATATAGCCGCCCTTTTTGACCGTTAAATACGGTCGGTCGCAGAAAAGCAGCGTCTGTCTCGGCATTTCGTTAAGAATGAGCGGCGAATTTTCACAATTCCGTTCGCAAACCGTTTTTGTCGGCAAAATAAACGTTGTTTTGATCGCATTGCAAGCTTTTGAGTTTTTCATAATCTCACCTTTGGACCGTCATTTTTATAATGATAACTAAAATTTGCGAAAATTTTCAGGAATATGTTTTTATTATCTCCTCGGCGACGGTACGCTTTGAAATACAGCGGTCCATTGCCTGTTTTTCGATATATCTGTGAGCGCTCTGCTCGTCCATTTTCAATTCGCTTATCAAAAGCCATTTCGCTCGGTTGACGATACGGATCTCTTCCATTTTTTCTTCAAAGGAGAAAGTTTTCTTTGCGGTCTTTCTGATTCGTTCTCTTGCGCTCGACATCCAGTTGAGTGCCGTTATAACAGCAGATTTTGACGTCGGTTTAGGCAAAGTGAATACGCCGTATTTTGAGACTCGGTCATATATTTCCGCATGAAGTTCCGATCTTATCATGAGTAATACGACCGTCTCTTTTCCGTTGCAGGCGTCGATCGCAAACCTCATGCCTATATCATCCGGCAGAGGTGAATTTATGATAACGAAGTCAAAAGATTTTTCAATATATTCACGTTTTGCGGCGGTTATGCTAGAAACGAAACACAAGGGACTGTATTTTGATTCGGAGAGCATAGAGGAGAGCGTATTGTTAAAGCCTTCCGCAGCCGAAACGACCAGAACGCTGTAAACTTGTTCAGACAGACCCAATTTGCTCCCCTCCTTTTCAAAAAATTATTCGGATCAGTTTATTTGTTGCAATAGATATCCAATATTGCGGCAGGAAGATGTTCTTTTATAAATTCGCTTTCGGCGGCAAGTTTGCAGGCCGCGGACAGGTTCTCCGGCAATTTTTTGAATTTTGCCAAAGTTTCGGCGTCGGCTTTATAGAAATTGATATTTGCCGCGCTCGGCATTTCGAGTTTGTTTTGAAGTCCGTAAAGGCCGGCGTAGATCATAAGAGTGAACGCCAGATAAGGATTCGTGGTCGGGTCGGGCGAACGGAATTCGGCACGGCGGTATTCGCCGACGGCCGCGGGGATACGTACGAGCTGAGAGCGATTTTCGTTCGACCAGGAAATATATCCGGGAGCTTTGCTTTTACCGAATCGATTATAGGAATTCTCGGTCGGATTGAGGAACGCGGTCATAACTTCGATTTTGTCAAGTATGCCGGCAATCATACAATAAAAATTCTCGGGATCGTCGCAAGGCTTTACCGACATATTGATATGGAATCCGTTTCCGGGTTTACCTTCAAGAGGTTTCGGAGAAAAATCCGCCCAAAGTCCGTTTCTGCGGGAGATCGTTTTGACGACGGTCTGGAATGTCATTGCGTTATCGGCGGCGGTCAGAGCGTCGGAATAACGGAAATCGATCTCGTTTTGGCCGGGACCTTCTTCATGATGAGAGCTTTCGGGGCGTATACCCATCTGCTCTAATGTCAGGCAGATCTCACGTCTGATATTTTCGCCGCGGTCTTCGGGAGCGATATCCATATAACCTGCTTCGTCATAGGGGGTTTTGGTAGGATTGTTTTTTTCGTCAAGTTCAAACAGATAAAACTCCTGCTCGGCACCGAAATAAAAAGAATACCCGGATTTTTTGACGTCTTCGATCGCTTTTTTGAGCAAGCTTCTCGTATCGCATTCGAAGGGCGTTCCGTCGGGATAGGAGATATTGGTGAACATACGGACGACCTTGCCGTGTTCGGGACGCCACGGAAGAAGAGCCAACGTTTCGGCTTCCGGGTGAAGGAGAAGATCGCATTTCGTTTCGTCACCGAAGCCCGCGATGGCGGAAGCGTCAAAGGCGATTCCGTATTCAAAAGCACGGGGTAGTTCTTCAGGCATTATAGAGATGTTTTTTTGTTTTCCGAATACGTCGCAAAACGCAAGACGTATGAATTTTACGTCTTCCTCACGGACGTACTGCATTACCTCTTCTTTTGAATATTTCATAATATCCTTACCTCTTTTCTTGAGTGATAAAACTAATTGATATTATAACAC
>JAGAEK010000141.1 GCA_017828835.1 Oscillospiraceae bacterium
CGAGCAAACGTTACCGGAAAAATACAGAGATCATGTTCTTGAAAATTAAAGCCTGATTGGTTGTTGATTTATAAGATTTATGCTGACAGACTTGTTTCAGAACTTATCCGAACGGGTACTCACAGCGATTTGTTTTAGTTTTCCGATCGGTAAATATAAAAAGCGCCGCGGTCGTTTGATCGCGGCGCTTTAAAACATTCTTTATATTTTTTTGTATGTGCAGAACGAATATCCGATCCCGTCAAACTCGAAAAGCTCCGATTCGTCGGTCAATTCCCAACCGTCTTCTTTATCGAGATCGGGGAAAAACTTATCCGCGGGAGCGGACTCGCGTATTTTGGTAATATAAGCGGTGTCGCAGAAGGGAAGAAGCGCTTCATAAACGCTCTGACCGCCGCAAACAAAAACGTCTTCCGTTTTAAGCGAAGCGATCCTTTCGAGAAGCTTTTCGACCGAAGCGAAGGATTCGCAGCCCTCGATCTTTTTTTTCGAGGAGGAAAGTATAAGAGTTTTTCTTTCTTTCAGCGGCTTACCGCCCGGAAGTGATTCAAGGGTTTTTCTCCCCATGATAACTGTTTTCCCCAAAGTTTTTTCTTTGAAAAATTTAAGGTCGCGGGGAATATGAAACAAAAGTTCGTTTTTAAAACCTATTCCCCAGTTTGAGTCGACCGCGGCTATAACATTCATTATATTGTTTCCTTTCGGTTTCAGATGGCGACAGGTATTTTTTCACCGAGCAGGTGGAAATTATAATCTTTGAAATCAAAGCTGTCTACCGTAAAGTCGTAGAAGTTTTTGATTGATTTATCCATAATAAATTCGGGAGCGTCGTAAGGCGTTTTTGCAAGGACCTTTTCGACCAGCGGTATATGCCTGTCGTAAATATGAGCGTCTGCGATAATATGAACGAATTCGCCGGGGATAAGCCCCGAGATCTGCGCCATCATATGAGTTAAAACCGCGTATTGGCAAACGTTCCAGTTGTTCGCTGTCAGCATATCCTGGGAGCGCTGATTGAGTATTGCGTTTAAATACTTTCCGCTGACGTTGAAGGTCATGCTGTACGCGCAGGGTACAGGTTCATTTCATTCAGGTCCGCGTGGTTATATATGTTAGACATTATCCTTCTGCTTGTGGGATTGTTTTTAAGGTCATATATTATTCTGTCTACCTGGTCGAATTCTCCTTCTTTGTATTTATGCTTTATTCCGAGCTGATAACCGTAGGCTTTTCCTATGCTTCCGCTCTCGTCCGCCCATGAATCCCAGATATGGCTGCCTAAGTCGTTAACGTTATTCGATTTTTTCTGCCATATCCATAAAAGCTCGTCTATCGCGGCTTTGTAATTGGTTTTTCTTAAAGTTATTATCGGGAATTCTTTTGTAAGGTCATATCTGTTGACCAGACAGAATTTTTTTACCGTATGCGCCGGAGTCCCGTCCTCCCATTTCGGGCGTACCGGATAATCTGTGTCCCATATCCCGTTTTCGAGAATATCCCTGCAGTTTTCTATAAAAATCTTATCGGCAATACTCATTTTAAAATCAGCCTTTCAAATAATTATATTAAAAGTATACCATTGATTCGGGATAAATTCAAGAAAAAGTATAAATTATAATGTAAAATGCAGAAATGTGAGAGATAGAGTTGAGAGTGAAGAGTGGAGTTGCGGTATCGCTTCGCGATGAATTTAAAAAATGTAAAAATTAAAATGTAAAATGTAGAAGTCCCACTATTTTTACATTCTACATTCTACATTAATCGGATAACGGAATAAAACAGAAAAAGCCGCCAAAGGCGGCAATAATCGGAAAAATTTTTAAAAATCATTTACTTTTGTTATCAAATATGGTAACATATAAATATCGATATCTTGGAGGGACCGATATGGAGGATATAATCCGGAAAAGGAAAGATATAATTGCGCAGCTTATAAGCGAAAGATTATCACAGAACATATCTCAAACAGAGCTTGCGAGAAAGCTTGGAGTTCCTCGTTCAAATGTGTGCAGACTTGAAAGCGGCGCGCACAGTCCCTCTATTGATTTGTTGATACGCGCAGCGGATGCGCTTGGCAAAGATTTTAATGTAATGCTATCGGAAAGGAGAGATAACCGAATGGCGCAAATTTATGAAATTCGCCTTTATGACGACATCCTTTTGGAATTTTCGCTTGAAGAAAAAGGTCTGGAAGGTTTAACAGCGGATATTAAGTATGTAAACGAAGAAAAAAAGCACCTTTTACCTTTAGGATTTGAGGAAACGAACGAGGGCGTTATCAAATGGCTTGAAAAGCGTGTCATACCGAAGAACCGTGCGTTTGTTGATGAAATACTGAAGACACTCGGCTTGTCTGTCAATGACACAAAAGGAATTATCGACGTATGTAAAGGATTATCTCTTAACGATAGCTTTTGGGTTGTACCGAAAGGCTTTGAGGGTTCTTTTGATAAGTATAATTTATATGAAAACAGATTTTCGGAGATACTCTCGCTCGTTGCCTATACGGGCAACGGACACGGAGTCGAAGCCTTTACGACTTCGCCGGAGCTTACAACAAACGGTATGCTGCCGAAGGCTTGGCGGTTTATAGAGAATGATGGTATATACCTTTACAAAGGAGCAACATCGGGCGCCGCGAATACCGGGAAAGAACCTTATTCGGAATTCTATGCCTGCCAGATCGCAGAGACTATGGGATTAAACGCGGTCAGGTATGATATTGAAAACTGGAAAGGCATTTTATCCTCAAAGTGCAGATTGTTTACGGATATAGACACTTCATTTATCCCTATCGGCAGAGTCGTAAAAACGGGAGGTCTTAATGCCGTTCTGGAATACTATAAAGCTTTGGGCAATGAGTTTTATGAGCAGGTAAAAAGTATGCTTGTGTTTGACGCCGTTATTTATAACGAGGACCGGCACTTCGGAAACTTCGGCTTGCTTCGTGATAATCATTCGGGAAAAGTCATTGCCCCCGCGCCGATTTTTGATAACGGATTGTCGCTTTTCAACTTCGCGATGCCTGATGATATTAAAAACATTGATGAATACGCAAAGACAAGGACAACACCGTACGGAGTGAGTTTTGAAACTGTTTGCAGTGAGGTTATCGGGAAAACACAACTTATGCAGCTCAGAAAGCTGATAGGCTTCAAATTCAAACGGCATCCGCAATTAAATCTGCCCGAGGAAAGACTTGTCGCTATTGAAAAGCATATGCAAAAGCGTGTATCACAGCTTATAGAGCTGCCGAAAAACAAAAATATTTCCAAAAACCAAGAAGCATGAACACAAGGGAGAACACAATAGAACCGTCCCCTTGTGTCTGTTTTACCCATGGTTTAATCAGGAGGTTGAAAATGTGAAAAAGAATGTTGTTATATTGATATTTATGGTTTTTTTATGTGTGTTTTCCTATTTTTTGGGATTATATAGCAACAAACGAACAAAAGGTAATTCAAGTGAAAATACACAAATAAGCGTAATTGACTACCCTTTGATTGATATATCATTTGATGATAAAAGTAATTGGTTCGTAATTGTCAGAACAAATTTGTTTACAGAGAACGAAAAATACTACGTTTCTCAAAACATTAAAAGTTTAAATCTGAACAAAGAAAAACTAATAATTTCAACGTTTCCTGTGGGAAGAGGAACAACCCCTCAAGGAATTATTTATGTTTATAAAAATTGCACTCTTATTAAAGAAGTACCATTTATAAATATATCTTTTAAAAGTCAAATATTCAAATCACAATTTGAATATATGACAAAAAAAGATGTTGAAAAAATAATCAATGCTTCATTGCCGTCACCTGTCTGACATGAGGGTGACGTTTGAAAGGGACAAATGAGACAAATGGGGACGTCAGCACAATGGGACGGCTCTCTTGGGGGACAAATGGAGATATGCATTTTTTGTCAGCCGAAGGCTGACTGCCGAAATTACTCATTTCTGATTTCTGCATTCTGCAAATGACACGATCCCGGTTCGAAGAACATCTTGACAGAGCGGCAAAAGCGATGTATAATTAATCGGAAAGGTGAATAAATGAGAAACGTATATAAGATCGCCGGCATAACCGTTCTGATAGAGTCGCTTTACGAAAGGATACACCGTATGAGCGTCGACTACCTCACAAGCGGGATACCGGAATATTTCATAAAAACAACCGAAGAAGATATAGAAAAAGAAAGAAATCTCTCTGCGCAAGAGGATATAGAGCGCGGCAGGGAAGTAAGGGCTTTCCCGCCCGACTATCTCGAAACGCTCGCGGTATACCGCCTTTTTGTCGAAAAGGTCACGGGAAAAGACGTGATCCTGTTTCACTCGACGGCGATAGAAGCAAACGGAAAAGCTTACCTGTTCACCGCGCCGAGCGGCACCGGAAAATCGACCCACGCGGCGATATGGAGACGGGTGTACGGCGAGAGGGTCAGGATTATAAACGACGACAAACCGCTGATCAGGTTCGAGGGGGGCAAAGCGACCGTCTACGGCACTCCTTGGAACGGAAAGCACAGACTCGGAGCCAATATTTCCGCGCCGGTTTCCGGTATATGTTTTCTTAACAGAGGGACCGAAAACAGGATACAGCGTATAAGCGGCGGCGAGGCGCTGCCCGGACTGCTCGGGCAGACCTACAGACCGGAAGACCCTGAGTCGATGGCGACAGTGCTCAAACTGCTTGTAAAACTCTGCTCAGACGTCCCGATGTGGAGGCTCTGGTGCAATATGGAGGACTCAGCCGCAAAGCTTTCATATGAAACAATGACGAATATAGACAAATAAACGGAGGGTATTATGAAACTCAAGGACGGAATAATCACGACTGAAGTCAACGGAGAGTTCGTCGCCGTCGACGCGGGTGCCATAGGCAAGAGATTCAACGGGATGCTCAAGCTCAACAAGACCGCCGCGTTCTTTATCGACCTTCTGAAGAACGAAACAGATATCGATTCGATAGTCGCCGCTATGACAGAAAAATACGACGTAGACGCGCTCACCGCAAAACAGAGCGCAGAAAAGGGCGTCGAAACGCTGAGATCCGTGGGATTCATTGATGAATAACGAAAAGAATATCGAAAAAGCGCTGAAAGACAACGGCTTTCTTGTCTGCCCCGTCGTGGGCGACAGTATGCTCCCGATGCTCGATCAGACCCGCGATCTCGTTAAGCTCGTACCGGTCAGCGGGATACTGAAAAAATACGATCTGCCCCTCTACCGCAGACCGGGCGGCACGCTCGTTCTTCACCGTATAATAGAGGTCAGAAAGAATTATTATATCATTTGCGGCGACAACCGCAAGAATCCCGAAAAAGTCCCGCACGGGTGGGTGATCGCCGTGACCGAAGGCTATTACAAAGACGGGACGTATATCCCTTGCACCGACCCGGATATATCGAATACGTTGAAAAGCAGTGCGCAAATATCGCAAAACGCGATATCATAAGGCCGTATGCAACCGCAAAAAAGAACCCGTTCAAAAAGTTCTTCCTTCCGTACGGCGTAATGGCTGATATTTATCCGTCGCTCTCAAAGCATCCCGCTCTTCTTCCTTTTTACTGGATCCACCGAGCCGGAAAAGGGATCATAAGAAGAACGGGACCGGGCGAGTGATATAGTTGAATAAACTAAAAGCGGCTGCCGCGGGATCAAACTCGAGCCTTGGTATAATTTGTCGGGAAGACAGGTTTAACGTTTGTAAAGCAGAAATTTGAAATACATTTCAGGCAACATAGTGTTTTCTGTTCGGGATATTGACAATGAATTTGTAAATATATATACTAAGATTATAAGTTTTAAATGAAGAGGTGTATCCGGTGATGAAACAAAAATTTTGTAAATGGATCTTAACGTGCTTGTGTATAACCATAGGGATATGGTGTGTGTCTTTTGCGGGATGTATGAGTGTATATGCTATGAAAAGTCCGGATACAAAAGCTGCGACTGCAGTTGATGAAAAAAAATCATCAGACTCAGGTGATACTACCGTAACTGTATCATCAGATAAAAAGGGAACATCAAGTGTGGCGAAAGGTATCACAACTACCGGGAATACTACACCTGTGAGCAGAGGTGCCGGTAAAAGCGGTACTGCGTTTGAAATAAATAACTATAATGATTTAAAATTGTTTGCCGTTATGGTAAATGGCGGCGAATTTAATGGAACAACCTATATATCCGATCCAACTTTAAACGCAGTGCTCACGAAGAGTTTTGTATGTGATGATAAAGAATGGACTCCGATAGGAGATACTGAAGGCCATGCGTATAAAGGGACTTTTTCCGGTAAAGACGGTAACGTTTATACGATCACGGGTTTGAGTAATACCAATCTTTACCCTAAGCCTCTGTGTACAGGACTTTTTGGTTGGATAGATACCGGTGGTACAGTAGAAAATATATGTATAGAGAATGCGGATATTATGTTCGCAAGTTCTTCTACCGATAGAGGGTATGCAGGTGCTTTAGTAGGATACAATGAAGGTAATCTGACCGGAATTCAGATTAAAAACAGTAGCGTTGCAAGTGTTGGATCTTCCGATTCAAATAATAATATGTATGCCGGAGGTATAGCAGGATATAACAAGGGAACTATATCTGTCAGCTATAGCAGTGGTAAAAATACTATTTCTTCAACTTCTAATAACTCAAACGTTAACAATACTTCCTGTGTAGGTGGGTTGGCAGGATACAATGAGGGTAAAGTAGAAAAATGCTATAGTGATGGCAGCGGCAATATTAAAGCAGCGTCTCGCGGCGATGCGTATGTTGGTGCACTGGTGGGGTATAATGAGACCGGTGCTGCTATAACAGTTTGCGAAGATCGTGGGAGTGCTGATATTATAATAGAGAGTCGTTCAAAAGAGAAAAAAGCAGCTGCCGGAGGTATAGTTGGATATAATAATGGAAATATAGAAAAAACTTTTTGCAGCGGATCAGGTGATATACAAGTTAAATATGTTGGAGCAGCAAAAGATAGTAATTATTATGCAGGTGCACTTGCTGGCTGGAATGGACCTGATGCTATTATAACATATTGCTATAACTGTGGAAATGCAACAGTATCAGCAACCGGTTCCGGCAAACCGACGTGTGCCGGAGGTATGGTAGGATATAATCAGGGTACGATAGAAAAGAGCTATCGCAGTGGGTCAGGTGATATCAGTGCAGATGGTTCAAGTAGTTCAAACAGTTCATATGCCGGGGCGCTGGTAGGATGGAATGATGGCAGCAGTGCTAAGATATTAAACTGTTATAACTGTGGAAACGGTGAGATTAAAGCTGCAACTGCTGCGGGAGGGCTGGTAG